>JAPULF010000099.1 GCA_027295245.1 Planctomycetota bacterium | reverse complement strand
GCCGGTACGATCTTCGTGACGAGTCTGACCGGCATGAATTCCCAATTCGAACTGAACCTGGTCATGACCGTTCTGCTGGGTCTCGTGTTGGTCTACACCATTCTCGGCGGCATGGTCGCCGTCGTGATTACCGACTACTTCCAGTTCGTCGTGCTGTCGTTCGGAATGCTCGCGGCCTGCGCCTTCGCCGTCAACGAATTGGGCTGGTCGAATATCGTCAATACCGTCGTGGAAGAGCAAGGCCAGGCCGGGTTCAATCCGTTTCACGGCGAGGGTTTCGGATCGGGCTACGTCGTGTGGATGATCTTCCTCGGGCTGGTTTCCTGTGCGGTGTGGCAAACGGCCGTCATGCGGGCCTGCTCCGCGGTCGACGTTCAAACCGTCAAACGCGTTTACGCGTGGTCGTCGATCGGCTTCCTGATTCGGTTCCTGATACCGAATTTCATTGGCATTTGCGCTTTTGTATACTTTGCACGCGACGACGCCTTGCGCGCGGTCTATCTCGCCGAAGACGCCGAATCCACCACCACCCTGGCGGCCATGCCCGTGTTTCTGAGCCAGGTCCTCCCGGTCGGCGTCATCGGGATCATCGCCGCGGGTCTGCTGGCGGCGTTCATGTCGACCCACGACAGCTATCTGCTGTGTTGGAGTTCCGTGCTGACCCAGGACGTCGTCGCTCCCCTGATGGGCGACAACCTGTCGACGCGGGCCCGCCTGCTCATCACCCGCTGCCTGATAGCCGCCATCGGCGTTTTCCTGTTGGTTTGGAGCCTCTGGTATCCGTTGGAGCAGGACATGTGGGACTACATGGCGATCACGGGGGCCGTGTACTTCACCGGAGCGTTCGCCCTACTGCTGTTCGGAATCTACTGGAAACGCGCCAGCCGAACCGGGGCTTACCTCGCGCTCTCCTGCGGCTTCGTCGCCATCTTCGGCCTGAAGTCCGTCCAGGACGCCCTGTCGTTCAGCATTCCGGTCGAGTTCGTCGGTCTCGCAACCGTCGGGCTCTGCATCTTCTCGATGGTGATCGGTTCACTCGTGTTTCCGGATACGGAGACCGATGCGACCACGCAAACGGGGAGTCACGCATGAGTTTCTGGATCGGCCTTTGGACAATCCTGTTGGTCTCCAGCCTGGCGGTATTCGCCGCCTTGGCCGTGGTCGTATCGTTTCGAGGGTTCTTCGACGTTCGGTCCATGCTGCGACAGATCAAGTCCGAACACGACAAGCGTAGAAATTGAGCCTCGCGGAAATCCGCCGGCCGACACGCCGCATTCGGACGAGGTCGTCGCCCACGGGTGGTCCATGCATGAACGTGAAAAACCGATCGCGTGGGTCTTGGCGCCGTGCCCCGCGAGGCCTTCTCGTTCGGGCGGACTACCCCGACGCGGCGGCCGCGACCTTGGCCATCGTCTGCTCGATCCGTTCGGAAAGCGTCTCGGCCGTGAACGGCTTGACGACGTAATTGTTCACGCCCGCCTTGACGGCTTCGAGAATGCGCGACTTTTCCGCCTCGGTGGTACACATGATGATCGGAGTGGTCTTGTCGGTCTCGCGGATCTTGCGGATGAGCGTGATGCCGTCCATGTTCGGCATGTTCCAGTCGACCAGCATCAGATCGGGCGGCGTTTCGGCCTTTATTTTCAGGGCTTCCACACCGTCGGAGGCCTCGAGAATGTCCTCGTGGCCCAGGCTCTTCAACGTGCTCTTCTGAATATTTCGAATCGTCCGAGAATCGTCAACCAACATGATCTTCATGACCCGCCTCCTCTAAAACGCTCGCTACACCCCGACCGGACGAAACTCGGATCGTGTTTGATTCAACGCGAACCGGAGCCTGTACTCCATTTCGGCCGACCGGTTCCCGGAGTTCAACTCTTTCACCAAGTTCCGCGAAAGGGCGCACCGTCCACCGTCGAGGACACCGGAGGCGCGATGAATGTGCCGAGAATATACGTGTCAAGGGAGGCGCTATTGATTCCGCCGCTTGCTCGAAGGGGCCTTTTTCTTGGAGAGCATGTCTGCCATGCGATCACGAAGCGTCGCCGCGTCCTCATAACGCTCTTCGTCCAGGGCATTGTCGATCTCCCGCTCGATTCGCTCGATGGGATCGCTGGGAAGGCGGGCGACGATCTCCGTCCGAAGAGAATCCAGGATCGACGCCTCGGTCAACTCTTCGAAGACCTCTTCCTGCCCGGTTTCCGCCAACACGTCGTAGATCGCCGTCAGCCCCGCTTCGACGCGGGCAAGTGCGGTCTTGAGCGCACCGCTTCGAAGCGCCAAGTGGGCCTGGGCGCGAGTGTTCATCATGATCAAATAGGGCCGGTATTGCTCCAGGGAAAGCCGGTCGGATTCTTCCTGGGCGCACTTGCGGCAAAGGTCCGCGATCCGAAGATTGCGGGCCGTGTCGCGGGCCACGCCGTCGAACTCCTCCAGGACGAATTCCGCAAGATATCGATGGTAGTACATTTCCGACTCGTCACGAAGGGCCCTGCACTGGTCCGGAGTAATCTCGAAGCCCAGGGCCGTACCGTTCTTGCGGACGTGCTCTTCGAGTCGGTGTTCGTGGTATTCGAGGAGAGAACCGAACCCGTACGGTCGAGCCCCATCGGGCCGCCCGGTGATTTCCATTTGCAGCACGCCCAGCGGCAACCGAAGCTGAATCTTCACCGC
>JAPULF010000098.1 GCA_027295245.1 Planctomycetota bacterium | reverse complement strand
GCAGGCCTTGGGCGGTGGACTTGTCCTGGTCGTGGTGTTGATGATCGGTCTCATCCGCAGCAAGGCGGGCCGGGTGTATTTCGATCGGTTCCAATTGAAGGCCCCGCTGCTGGGTCCGGTGGTGACGTTGGTGGCGATTTGCCGTTTTTGCCGTGTGTTGGGGACGTTGCTGCAGAACGGCGTTCCGATATTGCAGTCGCTGAAGATTGCGCGCGATTCCGCGGGGAATCGGGTACTCTGCGACGCGATCGAGGTGGCGACCGAGAGTGTCCGCAAGGGCGCGTCGCTGGCGGCGCCGTTGGGGGCGAGCAACCTGTTTCCGCTGGACATTGTAGACATGATTGCCGTGGGAGAAGAGAGCAACAACCTGGACAGCGTCCTGGTAACGATTGCGGACTCATACGAGGCCCGAACGGCGCGGAAGATCGATCTGGTCGTTCGCCTGATGGAGCCGCTCTTGTTGATCATAATGGCCAGTATCGTAGCCGTGATTGCGATCGCTTTGCTGTTGCCCATTCTCACGATGAGCACGTTCGGCTAGCGATCCGCGTAATTCGTTTGGCGTAAGGGCATTTGACTGTCGAACACAAGGAGAACCGAGACATGAATCCGAGGAGAATACGACGCAGAGTCCGGAGGTCGGGCTTTACCCTTCTTGAAATCCTGCTGGTGGTCGGTTTGCTGGCGCTGCTGGCTTCGATCGCCGTGCCGGCCCTGATGGGGCAGGGCGAGAAGGGGAAGATCAAGATGGCGGAGTTTGCCATTGGTCCGAACGGCCCGATCGCGCAGGCCGTCAAGCTATACCGTTTCGACATCGGGAGTCTGCCCGAGGAGTTGAAGTACCTGATCGAGAAACCATCGGACGAAGAGGCCGAGGATAAGTGGACCACCAAGTACCTGGAAAACGTGGCCGGGCTGAAGGATCCCTGGGACCACGACTTTCAGTATGTGGCACCCGGCACCCACAACGAAGACGGGTTCGACCTTTGGAGCATGGGCGGCGACGGGATTGACGGCACCGAGGACGACATCACGAACTGGGAGGACGATCGGTAATGTCCGTGCGGCTCTACGGTTTGCGATCGGCGGTTCCGGGCAGATCCCGGCTGCGTTCGGCGCGGACGGTGTATCGGATGCCCGGACTCACGCTGATCGAACTCGCGATCACGATGGGGCTGGTGGTCCTGTTGGCCTCGATCGCGTGGCCGTTGATGTCCGGGCGGATTACCCAAGCCGAATTGCCCGACTCCGCGGACCGGATTCGTTCGATGCTCTTCATGGCCCGGTCTGGTGCGGTGATGGAGCATCGTCGTCATCGGGTCCGTTTCGAGCCCGGCGAGCAGCAACCGATCATCGAATACGAGGTGGATCCGATTCGGGAGCCCGGTGTATGGGAGCCTTTGACCGCGAAGTGGACAGAGGAGCCGGTACTGCTCGGCGACGTGCAGGTCCACGAGGTCGAAATCGGTCGTCCGTTCTGGACCCGGCCGTTGGCGGCGACCGATCAGCCTGAAGACCTGGAAGAAGAAGCCGAGGAGGCATTGCTTACGGGCGATGCCGAATCGGGGCTCGAGGAAATGGCGTTGCTGTGGCCCGATGCGGGGATGGAAGACGTCGAGATCGACGAGTACCGGCCGTCGATCATTTTCGAGGTCGACGGTTCCTCCGACTGGGCGACTTTGTATTTGGCGAGGGTCGATCCCGAGGACGAGCTGTTGGAAGAGGAGCCGCAACTCTGGATTGTGCTCGATGGGCGCACCGCAGTCGCTCGCATTCAGAAGAAGATCGACGAGGCAACGCTCGCCGATCCGGATTTCTATGTCGCCCGCGAGGATTTGGAGTTGCCCGACACGGTGGACCTGGACAATCTGACGCTTGCGACGTCGTCCGAAGAGGCGTTGGTGCAAGGGACCTCAGGGTTTCAAGGAAGCGACCGGACCACTACGGAATTCATGACCGAAAGTGAAGCGGAGGAAAGGTTTGCGGGGGCTTCCGGGACGGACCGTCGGAACGGCGATTCCAGGGGCGGGTTTTCAAACGGTGGCTTATCGGAAGACGGCCGTCGGACCGGCCGCGGGGGCGCGGACGGCGGGCGCGGCGAATCGGGCGGCGATGGTTCAGGCGCTGGTTCAGGCGATTCGAACGGCTCGGACCCGTCGGACATGAATGAAGCGAACCGCGAGGCGATGTCCAAACTGGAAGAGGCCCTCGCCAATTCCGACATGTCCGACGCCGAGAAAGCCGAGATTCGTCGGATGTTCGAGGAGGCCCTTCGCGATCAATCCGGGCAGTGAGTGTCCAGGATCTCGACCGCGTCCGCGGGTTCAGCGTTTCAACGGCGGGGCGAAGGGCGCGGCCGTCGGCACGGCGCCGATCGGCGTGCAGGCGGTCCTTTGTTGAGCAGATGGGAATCAGACCATGGCGAACACATTCGGACGAGCGCGATCGTCGGACCGTCGAATCGTCGCATCAGGGTCGATGTTTATTGACGAGGGTCGGGAATCGAGGCGTGGCCGCGCGGTCGCGGCGTTGCGCGGCGTCGTCTTGCTCGAGGTCGTCATATCACTCGGCATTCTGCTGATGGCCATGGCCGTGATCGGTCTGGTATTCAACAACGGTCAACATCACCTGAAACTGTCGGAACGCCGAACGCGGGCCATGATGCTCACGGATCGCCTGATTGCCGAGATGGACACGGGTTATTTGGAGTTGGAGGAGCAAGAGCAGTCGGGGTTCTTCGGGGAGGAGGGCGAACCCGGGATGTCGTGGCGGGTGGAGGTCGATCCGGACGACAACATCCGGGGTCTGCTGAATGTTGACATACATATCTATATGGGAGATCCGGACGGGCCGGACGAGGAGCGGCTACGGATATTAACGACCCATGTTCATCGGGCCGAGCAGATGGGGCTGGATTTCGAGCGCGACTTCGGATTCGACGAAGACCAGATCACGCAGCTTACGGACGCGATCCCCGGGGGCGAGGGGGTCCTGGATCCTACGGACTTCGATCCGCGCGAGCTGGCGAGTCTGGACCTTGATTCGCTGGTCGCGATTCTGCCGGCCTTGTTGGAGGCGTTTGGTGCGGGATTCGGGGGTGGACAGTTGAACGAGTTGATCGACGCGGCGAGAAGTGGGGACTTGAGCGGGCTTCAAGATCTCGGGAAGGCCGCTTCGGGGGGGGCGGATGCGGGATCGGCCGGACCGGATGATGGAGATCGGGGCGGGCGAAGGGACGAGCCACGGGGCGGCCCCCGGGACGGACCTCGGGACGGACCTCGGGACGGTCCACGGGGCGGGCGCGGCGGTCCCCGGGGGGGTCCTCGAGACGGCGACAATGACGGGCCGGTCGAGCGACGTCCCGACACACGCGGGCGACGCGGAGGAGGCCGAGGATGACGGGCCTGGTCAGTCGCGGCACATCGGCCACCGTGCGGGGGTCTGCCACCCGGCGCGGGGTGGGCGGTAGAAGACGCGGGGGCTTTACCTTGCTGGAAGTGTTACTGGCCATCGGGCTGATCACGCTGATGTCGTCGACCATGTTCGTTTTTTACAACCAGACGCTGAGGGCCCGCGAGCGCGGGACGAAGATGATTGTTGATTCACAACTGGCCCGGGTGGTGGCGATGAAGATCGCGGAGGAGATCCGTTCGTGCAACGGGTTTCTGCTGGGGCCGGGAATCAGCGGCGACGATCGCATGATCAAGATTCAGACGGTTGTCATCACCGATCCGGAGTTGTACATCCGACGATCGATCGAGGACGATCCGTTGCCGGCGCAAAGCGACATCCGCGAGGTGCAGTATTACCTGGCGTACGACGAAGAAGAGACGTTCGTCTATCCGGACGAAACGGAGTCGTGGAAGCCGCTGGGCCTGGTTCGGCGGGAGATCAAGACGCTCAACCAGGTGTTGATCGACGAGACGGACTCGGAGGACGTGGAGCTGGACCTGCTGGCGAAGGAATTGACGTACCTGCGATTCCGCTATTTTGACGGCGTGGACTGGATCGACAAGTGGGACATCGGGGAGAGCGCCGAGGGAAGCTTTGGCAACTCGCTGCCGCAGGCGGTGGAGATCACGGTCGGCTACACGCCGCTGCCTCCGGACGAGGACGAGGAGATCGACCTCGAGGCCGATCCAGACCTGATTCCTTCGATCCCGGAAAGGTATTCGCCGCAGACGTATTCGGTGACGGTTCGGTTGCCGCAGGCGGATACGTTTTTCGGTTCGCGCTTGATGCGGGCCAGTCGCCGATCGAATCGGGGAAGCGGCGGTGGCGGCGGAGGATTCTGAAATGGCATTGCACCGCGGAAAATCCGGTTCGCCAACGGCCTTGCCAGTCGGAGCATTGCAAGGCGCGGGCGGGCGCTGCCGTCATCGGCGGCGTGGATTGGTGATGGTGGTTGTCCTGATCATGATTACGCTGCTTTCGCTTCTGGCGGCATCGTACTCGTTCATGGTTCGGTCGCACGTGGCGACGGTTCACTCGAACTATCATTCGTTTCAGGCACGGATGGCGGCGGAGAGCGGGTTTCAGCGGGCGATTGTGATGCTTCGCGAAAGTCGCGGCGACGTCGATTCGTGGCTGGACAACCCGGAGGAGTTTCAGCACTTGCTGGTTTTCGGCACGGAGGGTCAGGACGAGATCGAGAGCCGTTCGGACGCCGAGACGTACGATCCCATGGCCAGCGAGGCGTGGCGCGTCAATCTGGTTCATGCCGATCTCGACGAGCGCGACAAGGTCCGCTACGGAATCACGGACGAGGGATCCCGATTAAACCTGAACACCGCGACCGACGCGCAGCTTCGGCGCTTTTTCGAGGCGGCGATTCCGACAAGCGATCCGGACAACCCGGTGGACATCGACATGTTGGCGGACTCGCTGTTGGACTGGCGTGAAGCCGGGGCGACGCCTCGGGAAAACGGCGCCAAGGATGATTACTACATGAATTTGCGGCCGGCATATCGGTGCAAGAAGGGTCCGTTCGTCACGGTGGAAGAGTTGTTGCTGGTGCGGGGATTCACCGGGTGGGTCGTGTTCGGCGAGGACTACAACCGCAACGGTCTTCTGGACCCCAATGAAGACGACGGCAACGAGTCGTTTCCGCCGGATGACGCGAACAATTCGCTGTTTCCGGGGGTGGCGCGTTATTTCACGGTCTGGTCGCGCGAGATGAACATGTCGAACGACAATCGGGCGCGTATCAACCTGAACCTGCGCGACACGCAGAAACTGCAGGAGTTGCTGGAGGAAGATTTCGGGGGCGACATTGTCAGCTATGTCATGCAGGTTCGATCGTCGGGAGGGCGGTTTAACAGTGTTATGAACCTGCTTCCGGCGCCGCCGACGCCGGAGCAGGAAGAAGAAGAAGTAATCGAAGAGGAATCGGAATCCTCAACACTACCACCCACGTCTCAACCGGATTCACAGGGCGAAGACGGAAACGATGAAGGACTTGGGGGCGGTTCGTCCGATCCAAACCAGGCGCAGCCTGAGTCCGAGAATAGGGCCACGCCGCGCCTGCCGGAATACAAGGACTTGACGGCGGAACCGCCGCCGGGCGGGGTGGACGACCTGGCCGTGATCCTGGACCGTCTGACGGTATTTCCGCTTCCCGTTTTGGGCGGACGCATCAACATCAATACGGCGCCTCGAGAGGTGCTGGCGAGCATCGAGGCCCTGACGGACGAGCAACTGGACGCGATCGTGGCGGCGCGTCCCACTCTTCAGAGCGACGACAAGGCGACACCGGCATGGTTGCTGACGCAGGATGTAATCGACGAATACACTTTCCGCCGGATCATCGACGGGCTTACGACCTCGTCGTCGGCGTATCGGGTCGAGGCGATCGGGTACGCGGATCATCTGGGCGTGGTTCGTCGTATCAACACCGTCTTCGAAATGCGAGGTCCGATCGCCCAAGTGCTTTACCGGCGCGATCTCACGTCGCTGGGGCCGGCGTTCAATCCGTACGGAGAGGAAAGGCGTGAACTTGGCAATGGGTCTGACCAGTAAGAAGCTGCTGGCAATCGACTGGGACGCGCGTCACGTTCGAATCGTGGTGTTTCGGCCGCGGGCGGACGGCATCGACCTGGTCAAAGCCGTGTCGGTTCCGATTCCGTCGAACGTGGTGGTGACGGACGCCGAGTCGCTGGGGGCGTTTCTGCGGCAGGTTTTGCGCCAGGCGCGGATTACGGTCAAGAAGGTCTTGCTGACCGTCTCGCGCGATCGGCTGGTTCTCAATACGATCAATCTTCCGCCGACACCCGCGGAAGAGCTGGCGGCGATGGTGCAGTTCCAGGTTGCCAAGGAACTTCCGTTCAGCGCGGACGACGCCACGATCGACTTCGCGGTCAGCGGCGAATACGACGCCAAGGCGCCTTGCGATTTGCTGGTCGCGGCGATTCGCAACGAGGAGTTGAGTTTTTATCGGAAGGTCGCCCACGAGGCGGGACTTTCGATTCAGCGGATCGGGCTGCGGCCGCACGGCAACCTTGCTGCGGTGACGAAAAACTGGCCGGAAACCTCTCGCGACACATTCCTGCTGGTCGAAGTGGGCCCGGCGCTGACCGAGATCGACATCGTCCGCAAGGGGGTGTTGCAGTTCAGCCGTTCGGCGTCCGTTTCTCTGTCCGAGTTGGGCGAGAGCCCGCAGGATCGGACCGACGACAGCCGGATCGTTTCGACGGCGGTTCACGATCGTTCGCCGGACGACTCGAGCAGGCAGGCCGTGGACGTGGTGCTGAAGGAAGTGACGCTGTCGTACGAGGGATTTCGGGCGACCGACCCGACGCTGCAGATCGGGCACATCGTGGTTGCGGGATCGTCCGGGATCGAGAAGGAAGTGGCGCAGTCGCTCGGGGCCCGATTCGGCGTGCGGGCGGAATTGTATGCCGCGGATCGGGCGTTGAACCTGTCGCCGCAGCGATCGCGGGAGTTACGGGGATTCAGCGCCGCGCTCGGTCTGGCGATGAGTCACGGCGAGAAGGGCCTGTCGCACTTCGACTTTTTGCACCCCAAGCGTCCGGAGAGCAAGCGGACGCGGCAATGGAAGAAGGCGCCGATCGCGGCGGTGGTCGCGGTCGTCTTCATCGCCACCGGTGTCGTCGTTCACGGTCAGTACGTGACGCCGAGGGTTCGAACGGCGGAGCAGTTGCAGGTTGCCGTCAACGCGAAGAAAAAGACGGCCGAGGCGGTTCAGGAATTCGAGAAAAGGGTCAACGTGCTGAGGGAATGGCAACATGCCGAACAGCACTGGCCCACGGTGCTGGCGGCGCTGACCCGGCTCTTCCCTCCGGAACAGGAAGGATTCGCGGAGAGCATTCTCTTCAAGACGACCTCCCTGAAGACACGAAAGCGGGATATGTACAAGGCCGACTGTAAGGTTGTTCTCAGGATGCGAGCGACCCGATCGCTCCACGTGAATGATTTGCGCGACGCCATGGGGAAGATGGAACTGTTCAAGAAGATAAGGCACAGCAAGGAAGAAAAGAGTCCGAATCGGG
>JAPULF010000097.1 GCA_027295245.1 Planctomycetota bacterium | reverse complement strand
GCCGTATCGCGTTTCAACGTCGGCGATCGTCTTGGCCACGCGTTTGAAGAGATCGTCCGGGGTTTCCGTACACTGACCGGCTTCGTTCTTTTCGAGGTACCGCGCCTCTAGAACGCGATTCGCGTTCTCGGAAAGGGCGGTCTGCCCGGAGACTCTACCTGGGGCGACATCCTTGTCGCAGGATTTCATGCGATCCGTCGAAGCCGCGATCATTCGCCTTACCAATCCTGAAAAGAGGCCATCGATCGACACGGGTCGAACTCTTCGACACGCACGCGGTGTCACGTTTCCCGCTCGTTTCAGCCCAAAACCAGTCGACGCCACCGTCAGAAACGCGAAACGCGCAGAGCCTCAGGGCGCGAACACACGGCCTCGCCGGTCCCTTTCCGCCAGCAGCGCTTCGGGTTTATTGTCGGGTCGCCCACACCAAGAACTAGAGGGCAAAGTATCTAATACCCCAATATCTAGTGTGTGTCAAATTCTTGTTAACAAAATGTGGTATTCCTTATAACTAATGACCGAGCACAGGTTTAGGCCAGCCCTACGATAGAAAAGCCCCCGCATTCAATAAACGACTCGCAAGTTCCGCTTGCTCGGACAGTTGGCGACCGTAGCGCGCCCGATTCCGCGAGAAACAAAGGGTTTTCGGCAAGCAGAATTCTCGGTTTTTTTTTGCCGCGCGAATCGCGGTCGGATCGGCTCTGTCACGGTCGAAATGACCGGAGTGACCGGTAGAATCGATACGAATGGAATCCGGGTCTGCATCCTGTCCTCTCTGCGGCGCTGCGGCGGGTCTTGCTTGCACGCGGGACGAGCGGTTGTTCTTTCATTGTCCCACGTGCGATCTTGTTTTCGTCCCGTCCCGGCTTCACGACAGCCTCTCGGAAGAGCGGCGACGCTATGAAACGCACGAGAACACCCTCGACAACGCCGGGTACGTGGCCATGTTCGAGCGTTTCATTGAATTGGTCTCGCGGCACTGTCCCGGCGTTGAGACAATACTCGATTACGGCAGCGGTCCCGGACCGGTCCTGGTCGAGTTGTTGCGGCGGCGGGGGTTTCGAGCGGAGGGATACGACCCGATATTCGCGCCGGACACCGATCTGACGCGGCGGTTTGACGCCGTGGTGTCGACGGAGACGTTCGAGCACTTTGCCCGCCCGCGACGAGAGATCGAGCGGATCGAAGGACTGATACGAGGCGGCGGGTTCCTGGCGCTGATGACCCTGTTTCACGGCGAGCATCATTTCACGGCCGATTGGTGGTACACGCGAGATTCGACACATGTCGCGTTTTATTC
This sequence comes from Planctomycetota bacterium, assembly GCA_027295245.1. GTDB lineage: Bacteria > Planctomycetota > Phycisphaerae > UBA1845 > UTPLA1 > JAPULF01. Next base: position 1,956 of record JAPULF010000097.1, on the reverse strand, counting down.
CCACCGGACGATTCGGTGGATCTGCGAGGCGTTTCGATTCGACCTCGTCTATCTGGATGAAAAGAACGTCGCGATCCTGCGAGCGTCGCAAGACGATGCCGGCGGTTGACGGGATTTCGGCGAGGCCCGAAGATGGGCAGCGCCGTCGAGGAAGATCGGATGGAAGATCGGACATCATCTCGTGAATACATCGAGTCGGCCCGGGCGTCGCTGGCGGCGCTCTCGGCTCGCTACGAACAGGTGGACCGGATCTGCGATCGGTTGACGGAAGTCCTCGAGTCCGGCCGAAAGATCATGACGTGCGGCAACGGCGGCTCGGCCGCGGAGGCCATGCACCTGTCGGAGGAAATGGTGGGCCGGTATCGGCGGGATCGCCGTCCACTCGCCGCGGTGTGCCTGAACGCCGACCCGACGGCTATCACCTGCATCGCCAACGACTGGGAATATACGGAAGTCTTCGCCCGTCAGCTCGAGGGGTTGGGGCAGGCGGGAGACGCAGTGGTGGTCCTGAGCACGAGCGGCAAGAGCCCGACGATCCTGCGGGCACTGGAGCGGGCCCGGAGCCTCGAGATCGTGACGATCGGGTTTCTCGGGCCGGCGGGCAGCCCGGCCGAAGCCCTGTGCGACGCGGCCGTGACGGCGGAGGGATCGATGCCGTCGTCGCACGTTCAGGAGATGCACATCGTGGTGATTCACGCGTTGTTGGAGCGATTCGACGCGGTATTCGGATAGCCGTTCGGCGGTTCGCCGGGGTCGGCGCCGGCTGCAAGCTTCCAGTGGCACCCACAGGCTTTACCGGTTGAGTTGACGGTCCGCTCCGCTTCGGAGGCGCCGGCGGACGTTTGCAAATCGGGGCGTGGCTGCCAAGAATAGCTCGTCTCGCGTAATCCACCTCGCTTCAGGAGAAAGCATGACAGGCACCCTCAAGGGAGTCGTTTTGGCCGGCGGCACGGGGTCGCGGTTGATGCCGCTGACCAAGGTGACGAACAAGCACCTGCTGCCGGTGGGCCGCAAGCCCATGATCTACCACCCGGTGGAAAAGCTGGCGGCCGCGCGGATGGAGGAGATTCTGATCGTCACGGGCGTCGAGCACATGGGGGACGTGGTGAGCCTGTTGGGGTCGGGCAAGGATTTCGGCGTCCGGCTGACGTACAAGGTGCAGGACGAGGCGGGCGGGATTGCGCAGGCCCTGTCGCTGGCGGAGAATTTCGCGGGCGGTTCGCCGGTGGCGGTGATTCTGGGGGACAACATATTCGAGGATGGCTTGGGCGACGAGGTGGCCCGGTTTTGCGAGCAGGCCGCGGGTGCGCGGGTGCTCTTGAAGGAAGTGGACGATCCCGAGCGGTTCGGCGTGGCGGAGGTTCGCGACGGACGGGTGATCGGCATTGAGGAGAAGCCGTCGCAGCCCAAGAGCCGGTACGCGGTGACGGGGATCTATTTCTACGACGGGTCGGTGTTCGACATCGTCCGCACGTTGAAGCCCTCGGCCCGCAAGGAGTTGGAGATTACGGACGTGAACAACGCGTATTTGAGGCGCGGCGAGCTGACGTGCGGATTCTTCAAGGGGTGGTGGAGCGACGCGGGGACGTTCGAGTCGCTGGCACGGGTGCAGGGGTTGGTTGAAGGAGCTTCTGCTCGATGAGTGGGGATGCGTTTTCGCCGAAGGTCATCCTCGTCACGGGCGGGGCCGGTTTCATCGGCTCGAATTTCGTCCATTACGTGTTGACCGAGACTTCCGGGACGCGCGTCGTCAATCTGGACGCGCTCACCTATGCCGGCAACCTGGAAAACCTCGCCGAAGTCGCGGGCGATTCGCGGTATGCGTTCGTGCGGGCGGATGTGTGCGATACCGAGGCCGTGATTGCGGCGTGCCGCGCCCACGATGTCGACTGCATCGTGAATTTCGCGGCCGAGAGCCACGTGGACCGTTCGATCACCGGTCCAGGCGTTTTCGTC
>JAPULF010000096.1 GCA_027295245.1 Planctomycetota bacterium | reverse complement strand
AGCGACTGGGGCCGGCTGTTCCGGAACTGGGAAAACGTGACGGCGGACGAACGCGGCTATCCGGCGGTCGGGGAATCGGCGGCGGAAATAAGGCGGACGGGGTTTCGGGCGTTTTTGAAATCGATGGGGATTCTGGGGATGTGCGTTCGAGAGGCGCCGGAGTTCGTAGACCGGCGTCGAAAAGTGCGGGCGTCGGGGCAGGGTTAGGCACGTCGAGATTCGGGTTTTTGGGGGCAGGGCCTCCGCGTTGACAATAAGTTAGGTATATGTTAGGGTTGGGTGTTTCTCCAAGACCGTGGCACCGGGCTGTATCGGTGCGCACGGGCGTAGGAGGCATCCGTGCCCGAACTCCCGAATGCCAAGCTGCATAGCCATCCCGCCAAAGAGATCGGCTATCAGGGGGCAGCCGCGTGGGAACGCGGGCAGGGCAGCGAGTCCGGTCGGCCGGTGGAGCCGGTCGGGCCGCAGCCGCCGTATGCCGAGCTGCACTGCAAGACAAACTTTTCGTTTTTGCGGGGGGCGTCGCATCCGGAGGAGTTGGCGGAGTCGGTGGCCATCCTGGGGTATCGCGGGCTGGCGGTTACCGATCGCAATACGCTGGCCGGGGTGGTTCGCATGCACATCGCGGCGAAGCGGTGCGGGGTCAGGCTCGTTATCGGGGCCGAGATCGTTCCGATCGATGCGCCGCCGGTGGTGTTGCTGGCGCCGGACCGGGCGGCGTACGGACGTCTTGCCCGACTCATTACCGTGGGTCGGCGGCGCTCGATCAAGGGCGACTGTCGGATCACGTTCGAGGATATCGCTTCGCACGCGGCGGGTCTGATCGGGTTGTGTTTGCCGTACGCCGCGGCGGAGGTCGACAACGGCAATACAGTTTACCGCGGGTTGGGCGCATCGGGCGCGTCGGGGGCGTGGGGCGGGTCTGCGGAATCGTTGACGGCATGGCTGCATCGCTATCGGGCGTTGTTCGCGGACCGGGGGTATCTGGCCGCGGAATTGTGCCAAGGTCGCGATGACGCGGGGCGATTGGGGGCGCTACAAGCGCTGTCGCGCTCGACGGGCTTGCCGCTTGTGGCCGCCAATGACGTTCACTATCACGTGCCCGAGCGGCGCTACCTGCACGACGTGCTGACCTGTGTCCGGCATCGGTGTACGATTCACGAGGCGGGGCGACGGCTGTCGGCGAATGCCGGACGGCATTTGCAGGCGCCGGACGAGGTCTATCGGCGGTTCGGGCCGTGTCCGGACGCCGTCGGGCGATCGGTCGAGATTCTCGATCGCTGTCATTTTTCACTGGACGAGTTGCGGTACGAGTATCCGCGCGAGATGTGCCCGGACGGCATGTCACCGAGGGAGTATCTCGACAAGCTGACCTGGGCGGGGGCCCGGGAGCGTTATGCCGGTCGGATTCCGGCCCACGTCCGCAAGATGCTGGAGCACGAGCTGGCGCTGATTCGGGAGTTGCACTACGAGCCGTATTTTCTGACGGTCTACGACGTGGTTCGGTTTGCCCGCGGGCGGGAGATTTTGTGCCAGGGGCGGGGGTCGGCGGCGAACTCGGTGGTCTGCTATTGCCTGGGAATCACGGCGGTGGATCCGGTTCGGGTGGACCTGCTGTTCGAGCGGTTCGTCAGCCGGGAGCGGAACGAGCCGCCCGACATCGACGTCGATTTCGAGCACGAGCGGCGCGAGGAGGTTTTCCAGTACATCTACGAGAAGTACGGCCGCGAACGGGCGGCGATCGCCGGGGAGGTGATCACCTATCGGCCGCGGTCGGCGGTTCGGGACGTGGGCAAGGCCCTGGGTCTGTCGCTGGACGCGGTGGACACGCTGGCCAAGCGGCTGGACTGGTGGCATCGCTCGCCGCTGGACGAAGAGATCGTCCGGGAGGCGGGCTTCGACCCGCGGGATCGCACGCTGCGGATGGTGTTGCGGCTGGTTCACCAAGTGATCGGCTTTCCGAGGCATTTGTCGCAACACGTGGGCGGGTTCGTGATCACGGAGGGTCCGCTGTGCGAGACGGTTCCGATTTTGAACGGGGCGATGCCCGACCGGACGTTTATCGAGTGGGACAAGGACGATCTGGACGCGCTGGGGATGTTGAAGGTGGACTGTTTGGCGCTGGGGATGCTGACGTGCATCCGAAAGGCGTTCGGGCTGATCGCCGGCAGCGGCGGTCCGTCGCTGGCGCTGCACAGCGTTCCGCCGGAGGAGCCGGCGGTGTACGACATGATCTGCGCGGCGGATACGATCGGGGTGTTTCAGATCGAGAGCCGGGCGCAGATGAGCATGTTGCCGAGGCTGCGTCCGCGGAACTATTACGATCTGGTGATCGAGGTGGCGATCGTGCGGCCGGGTCCGATTCAGGGGGGGATGGTGCATCCGTATTTGCGTCGGCGTGCGGGGGAGGAGGCGCTCGACTTTCCCAACGAGGCGGTCCGCGGCGTTTTGGGCAAGACGCTGGGGGTTCCGATCTTTCAGGAGCAGGCCATGCGTTTGGCGATCGTTGCGGCGGGGTTTACGCCGGACGAGGCCGATCAGTTGCGGCGTGGCATGGCGGCGTGGAAGCGTTACGGGGGCCTGGAGAGATTTCGCGGCCGGTTGATCGAGGGGATGAAGTCGAACGGCTACGACGATGCGTTCGCCGAGCGGTGTTTCAAGCAGATCCTCGGTTTCGGGGAGTACGGGTTTCCGGAGAGCCATGCGGCTTCGTTTGCGTTGTTGGTTTACGTTTCGGCGTGGTTGAAGCGGTATCATCCGGCGGCCTTCGCGGCGGCGTTGCTCAATTCGCAGCCGATGGGTTTTTACGCGCCGGCCCAGATCGTGCGCGACGCCCGGGAGCACGGCGTGGCGGTGCTCGGCCCGGACGTGAATGCCGGCGAATACGACTGCCTGTTGGAAGACGGCGCGATCCGGCTGGGGTTTCGTTTGATTCGGGGGATCTCGGCGGCCAAGGTGGAGGGAATCGTTGCGGCCCGTCGCGACGGCGCTTTTGGCAGCGTTGTCGAGGTGGCCCGTCGTAGCGGGGCTTCCCGTGAAACACTGACGCGACTGTCGGCGGCGGATGCCTTCGGCTCGCTGGGCATTAATCGACGGGAGTCTTTGTGGCAGGTTTTGTCTCTCGACGATCAGGCGGGCCTGTTCGAGGGATTGGAGCCGGAGGAGCCGAAGCCGGTGTTGCCTCGGATCGGCTTGGAAGAACGGGTGGTTCAGGATTATGACACGATCGGCATGTCTTTGACGGCCCATCCGATTTCGCTGGTGCGGCGCGAGTTGCGGGGAATGGGCGTGAGCGAGAACGCGGCGTTGAAGTCATGGAGAAACGGGCGGCGGATCGCGGTGTGCGGTCTGGTTCTGGTACGCCAGCGTCCGAGCACGGCGAAGGGCATCGTGTTCATGACGCTGGAGGATGAGACGGGCGTGGCGAATCTCATCATCCGGCCGAAGGTGTGGGAGCGTTGGCGAAGGGCGGCGCGGACGAGCGTGGCGGTCATCGCGCACGGGGCGGTGGAGCGTCAGGGGGAGGTGATTCACGTTATGGTCAACCGCGTGGCGGGGTTGAGCGAATCACTTGTCACGCTGTCGAGCCAGTCGCGCGACTTTCATTGAAAGGGCCGCGGTGAATCAGGTCGGGAGCGCGAGTTCGAGGAACCGGCGCAGAAGGCCGTCGGTCTCGGGCGTCGGAATCGGTTCCCGTTTGAGATTCTCGAGATAGTCGTCGTCGGGCTTGTAGATGTGTTGGTAAATCGTGAGGCGTTCCAGCAGTCGGGCGGTGTTGAGTTCACAATGAAACTGCATTCCGTAGACCATTTTACCGTCGATGCGGAACGACTGGTTCGGACATTGCCGCGAAGTTGCGAGTTCGACCGCGCCGGCAGGTAGTTTAGACGCGTAGTCGTGATGGCCCATGTGGGCCTGAAAGCTGGGCGGCAGCCCGGCGAAAATCGGATCGTCGCGGCCGGCGGGGGTCAATTCGACTTTGTTTGTGCCGATCTCGCGGCGGTCGTGGTCGGTGATCACGGTGCCGCCCAGGGCCTGGGCGACGAACTGGTGGCCCCAGCATGCCCCGAAGAGCGGCCGGTCCGCTTCGCAAAGGCGAAGGACCAATTCGGTCAGGGCTTCGTTGAACGGATGATTCTGGGTGACCGACAAGACGCCCGCGCCGCCGATCATGACCACGTCGAACGCGCCGGCTTGATCCCAAGTCGGCACGGGATCGTTAAGCAGGTTGACGGCATCGAGCTGGTCCTTGCGGATGCGGCAGCGTTCGACGAAGCAGTCCTGCTCCTGCTTCTCGACGTCTTCGCGTTCCCGTACTTGAATGAGAAGCAGGCGTGCGTTTTCGATGGGCGTTGGCATTTGTTCGATCCGGCTTGTCCGCCGCCGGCACGGTTTCGCCAAGCGAACGCGGCCCCACCGGTGAAATCTCTGTCATCGTTATCGAGCGTCGGACGCTCCGGAATCCGGCTTGCGATCGCGCTTGATTCAATCTATCAGGTGCATGCGGGCAACGCAACGCGGGCGGGGCCGCGGTGAGACCGAATCGGCGTCTGTTTGCGGGCTACGAGCCGTCGAGCGCGGCATTGAGATCGTTGTACAAGAGGCGGTGGAAGAGATGCTCGCCGGCCTCGCGGCGGGGAGACAGACGTCCGACATCGTAGGCGCGCGACGAGAGTCCGCGCTGCACCGACTCGCAGATGTCCATGTCCTCGTGTTGGATTCGCTCGGCGACCTTGATGCTGATTTCCCGTTCGTGGTCCTCGATCGATCCGCCGTCGGCGAAGAAGAAATCGAAGATGACCAAGGTGCGATCGAGGGCGAGCGGCAGGACGAGATTGACGTCCATCACGCCTTCGTAACAGTTGATCATGAAGTTGGGATAGAGCCAGACATAGAGGGCGGTGTCGCCGGCGCGGACGGAGGCGGTTTCGGCGTCGCCGCGGTCGGGCCGGATCGGACTGGTCTGTACGCAGACACGATCTTCGTTTTCGATCGTGTATCCGGCGTTGTCGAGCACGCTTCCGAGGGCCTTGTGAATGAACGGGACGTGGTAGCCGCCGTCGAGATAGTTGTCGACGTACACCTTCCAGTTGCAGGCGAGTTCGTAGGAGCGCCGCTCGGCGAACCGTAGCTTGTCCAGATCGAACGCGGCGACCCGTTCGATCAGCGGTCGAGCAAACTCGTTCAGAGGCGGGGCGGCGCCGTCTATGTTGACAAAGACGAAATCGGCCCAGGTGTCTACGCGAACGGGCACGAGACCGAATTCGGATTTGTCGAAGTCGCGGGCCGATTCGAACTGTGGTACGCCCTCGAGTCGGCCGTCCAGCCCGTAGGTCCAACCGTGGTAGGGGCATCGCAGGGCGGAGGCCTTGCCTTCGGGCAACGAGCAAACGGCCGCGGCGTGGTGGCGGCAGACGTTGTGGAACGCCTGAAGTCGGCCTTTACGATCGCGCACGGCGACAATGGGCTCGCCGGCGACACTTGCGGTTACGTATCGGCCGATTTCCCGGAGCTGTTCCAATCGACCGACCCATTGCCAAGAGGATCCGAAGACGGCCTTTCGCTCCAGAGCGTGAATGCGGGGGTCGGTGTACCAGGCACTCGGAATGGTCACCGCCCGATCGGTCGTTGCGGAGGCGTCGTACGCCCGGATGACGTCCTGGAGCGTTCGTGTCATGGTCCGTTGTCTGTAACGGTTTGGAATGACGTTGTCCATGTCGGTGGACGGCTCGGAAGCGGATGCGGCGAGGCGTGGACCTCGAACTATCGGGCGGGTCGGCGTTCGGAGGTGCTCTTGAAGGTGGGCTTGAGGACCTGGACCGTGGCGGAGCCGCGGAATTCCTGGTTGTTCTTGGTGATGACCAGAACGGAGATTCGATGGAGCCCGGGGATGTCGAGTATTCGGACGCCGCGGCCTTCGTCGCCCATCCAGACGCCGTTGTCCATCCAGAGAAAGTCGGCTCCGGCGGTGAGGTTGCGAGGGAGGTCCACCGAGTAGTCCAAATAATGCGGTGCGATGCCGATGGCGGGGCCGCCCAGTTGGATGTTGACGCGTTTGGCAGGGACGGACCGGACATACGATCGGGCGGGCATCGGTGTTGGGACGTTGCGAACGGAAGCCCTTTGAGTCGGCTGGGCAACCGGAGACGGGCGATTTCGCCGGGCCAGCTTGTCGACCGGATAGTCTTGAGGGCCCGCATTGCTGGGGGTGAATGAGCGCCGGTAGCCAAGTCGAGGCGATGCGTTTTTCGAATCCGCGATCGCTGACGAATTGCCGTTGCGGGCAGGGGTTTTTCGTCCGCTGCGGTTCGCACTGTTTGCGCCGAGACCGGGTGCTTCGCGTTTGGCTGCGCCTTTGGCCTTGCGGCGGGTGGGCTTGGTCGGGTCCAGCCAATTCGCCGGTCGCGATCCTCGTGCCACGCGGGTGGAGTCGGCTGCGGACCGGTTGGGTCGGCGCTTTTCGGGGGCGACGATCGACTTGTTTCTCGGATAGGGATCGAAAGACGGCTTGACGCCGAACGGATAGCTTCGTCCGGCATTGACGGCCGAATACATGGTCGGCTTTTTTCGGAGCCCGGCGGACGGGCGCGGCAGACGTGTATCGGCTGCACTGTAGGGGTTCGCGCGTGCAAAGGCTGGCCGGGATGCCATCCGGGTCACCGGGGACATTCTCGCAATCAGCTCCGGCGGCGGGTAATACTCCGTCATCTTGACCTGTGCGACCGTTGCGGCGGCTTCTGCCGGTCGCAGGGGCCTGATGCCAAGCTGCTCGGCAAAGAAGGCCGCGGCGGTCTGCGGGATTCGCCTGTGCCCCATGTTGTCGATCATCTTACCGCGGACCACCGCGAAATCCCTTGCCTTGTACCATGCGACGGCTTCCTGGGACTCGGATCTGCATTTCTGAAAATCGCCGTCCCCGATGAAGATAGCGACGGGCATTTGACGGTAGAGCGGGATCATGGAGTCCTTCAGCAGGGCCGCCGAGAAGTTCGACAGCCGGGTGGCAATGCACGAAAAGCGATTCGGGAATCGGTTTGCGAAGTAGTGGGCCAGGTATCCGCCGCAGGACCAGCTTGTCGCGAGAACGGCCTTTGGGTCGGCGCGGGTAGTTGCGAACACGTGGTCCATGATGGCCATTACGTTGCGCCTGTCTTGAAGGACGTAGTCGTGTTCTTTGGTGAGGGGGTATTCCATGAAGGAATCGCAGGTTTTCAATTCGGGAGCGCACACGATGTAGCCGTAAAAGTCGGCCTCTTTTTCCCATTCGCGTTCCTGCGGGTGGGCGTTGTCGTAGGGCTTCATGCCGTGGAAGGTCATGACCAGGGGCCAGAGTTTTCGGCTTTTGACGGGATGCACTCCGCGGTTCTTGACGTAGTCCACGGGGAGGTAAAAGTGGTACCAAGCCTTGGTGGTGGGTTCCTGAAGGTACATGTACTTTCCTTCGCCCCGGCCCTGGGGGACGGCGCAGCCGGCGAGCGGCGCAAGCGCGATGATCACCGTAGTGACTCCGAGGATTCTCGCGTGTCGCATGGCTCGCTCGTTCAATTCACGAAAAGGATTGATCCGCATGCCCCTGTTGTTTGCT
>JAPULF010000095.1 GCA_027295245.1 Planctomycetota bacterium | reverse complement strand
GAAGTTCTCCGCCGAGGCCGAAACCGACTTCTTGCAGTACTGACGATTGTCCTTCACGTCGCGCATCAGGGCCACCCGGGTCCCCGCGCCGACACCCAGTTCGCGAACGAACATCAGGTTTTCAAGACGTTTCGCCATCGGTAGCCGTCCAACCAAGAGGAACGAGTCCGGCGATTTTCTGAAAGGCGGGTCGACTCGGTCGTCGTCTGAACGCCTTCCCATTAGTTTGAAACGACGCCCAGACGGCTGTCCTTGCCCGGCCGTTTCAAAAAAACCGTCTATTTGGAAGTGAGTAAGGGGAGGAGTAAGCACGTCCGGATAAATGCAGAGGGAAAATAGCCGTTCAGACCGCTCAACTCTACTCAACCACTCTGAAACTCACACTATTAATACTATAACGGTTGGAGCGGTGTCTTTCCACGAAGCCGGCGGACCAAAACTTGCAAGTCTGTCCATCCCCGTCGGATTCACGCCATTCGGGCCGTCTGCGGTGCGGACATCCGCCCCCGTCGGGGCCTGGCAATTGGGTAGATTTGCCCAGTATCCGGCCCATTCACTCGATTCCGCTGCGTCGGTGGCGATGGCACGCATCGTGCGACTGGGTTTAGGGACAAAAGCTCGCGTTGAGACTGACAATACGTGATTGGACGGAGAAAACGAGTGTCATCTTCGGTGGATAGGCGGCCGGTCGATTTCAAGAGGGTGTTTCGCCGGATGGTTCTCCGGCTGCGTGCCATGTCGCGTTCGTCGGCAGCGATTCGAACCCAAGCGGATCGGGTCGGAGCCGCCGTGTATCTGCCATGCTATTACGTTGAGTGAGAGTCGGTCCGGCCGAAACCGTGGGGGACTCAGCGGGACGCGAGAGGCGGGGCCCCGGCCCGACGCTCGTCAAATTCGTCTCCACGAAACGTCGTGCCCAAATAGGACTCGCGAACCTGAGGGTTGTTGATCAGGTCGCGCGATGCACCCTCGGCGATGACTCTACCGTTGTCGATGATGTAGCTTCTGTCCGTCACTTCTAATGTCTGCCGCACGTTGTGGTCCGTCAGCAGGATTGACAGGCCCAATTCCTGCTTGAGATGAAAAATCTCCTGCTGCAGATCCTGGACCGCGATCGGATCGACTCCGCTAAACGGCTCGTCCAGCAGAATGATCGTCGGCTTCGTGACGAGGGCCCGGGCGATTTCGAGTTTGCGCCGTTCGCCGCCAGAGAGCGTTCGGGCGTCCTGCTTCGCGTTACGGAGCAGTCCGAATCGCTGCATCAATTCCTGAGCCCGCTTCTTGCGCTCGGCGCTGCCCATACCTCTGACCAATTCGAGAATGGCGAGCAGGTTCTTTTCGACGCTCAGCTTTCCGAAGACGCTGCTTTCTTGTGAGAGATACCCGATTCCCTTTTGTGCCCGCCGGTACATCGGAAGCTTGCCGACATCCTGTCCGTTCAGCATGACGGAGCCGCCTTCGGGGGTGATCATCCCGATGGTCATCCGAAAACTGGTGGTCTTCCCGGCGCCGTTTCGGCCCAAGAGTCCGACGATTTCGCCTCGATTGACCTTGAAATCGACGCGGTCCACCACCGTTCTTCCGCTGTAGCGCTTTACGAGTTTCCTGACTTCAAGCACTGGGATCCGTGTCGTCATAAGGGCCGATTCTGTCTCGCGATTATTGTTGACAACGTGTTTATTGCGCCCGCACGGGCGTTTCGTTACGCCATTGTGAGGCAAACGGCGAAGTATAGACGCTCGACATGAAAAATGCGCAAGTTTGGGAGAAGTTGAACGTTTATCACCGCAACATCATTCTCCGAAAGGTGTTATGGATCAAATCCGTCGCTGTTGTTCGATTCAGCACTTTCGACGCCGCAGCGCGTGGCCCGAGTCGTATTCCGTGATGTCACAAGCCGGTGGGAGCATGCCGAACTGTGGATAAGTGCTGTTGATTGCAGCAACAATATGCGTCAGCGAATGATGCGCATGCGGCCGACGTTCGGTATGAAACCAAAAGGCGCCGAGAAGAGACGATAGCCACTCGGCCAGTATACGAAAAACGCTCGGCCGATCATCTGGTCTGCGGGAACGGTGCCCGGATTGTAGTTGTTGCGGGCCTGAAGCATCGGGCACACCTCCCACCACAGTCGGGAGTCCTTGCTCTGTGGGCTGTTATCCCCGCAGCAGAAATAGTCACCCGGCTCCGCGCGAAGCAGGATGGGGTAGTTGGTTGTTCCCCATCCGGGTTGATGGGCATAGTCGTTGGTGACTTTGGTGGCCGGCGACTCCAGTTCGGTCTGCGTGGTGTTGCGGTAATATACATCTCGGTGGACCTGCAGGTGCCGGATTTCCAGGGCGAGCGTATTCGCAGAGATGGCGAAGTGGGCGGGTGGCAGGTGTCTGTTGCTTCGCGTCCGCAGTTTGGAGATTTCGGGGCTGTATTGATCGTCCGTGGTTGCCAGAACCTCTTCGTCATCGATGCGAAGCGCGATTCTGTGGTCCAGGTTCTCGAATTCGATCGCAACGGGCCGATCAACCTGCAGCGGTTCGATTTTGGCTGCCACGAGTTTGACCGACGTTTCTTTTCGGCGGGCCCGGTCCGGCACGACCTTCTCGAGTATGACGGTTCCGTCGGCGTTGATCCGCGCGCGGAATTCGTCTTCCTTGGTCAGCGTCAATGTGAGCGTCCCCTCCGCGGCCTTGGGAAACAGGACGAAGCGGACGCGCACGTCGCGAACATTGGCTTGATCGTTGTGGGATGACTGTCTCGGGAGGTTGTACCCGTAATGGTCTTGAATGGGCTTGCCGGTGAGACGTATCTCGTATTCTTTGTCGTCATCGGGCGCAAACGTGATTCGCGGAGATTGCGTGTCCCAGGGCGACTCCCTTTCGTTTCCCGATGGGCGCCAGACCGGCGGGTCGAAACTTGAACTCGGGTTGCCTTTCGTGAAGTTTTCGTCCGGCGGGTAGTCGTGGTCGTAGTGGATGAGCCAAAGCGATTCCTGCGCGACGGACGGTTTGCGTTGAATACCGAGCTTCTCGTCCAGCTCGCGCCGCAGTTTGGTCGGAAGCGGCTTCGGATGAGGGTCTCGTCTTGGCCGTTCCTGCTGGAGGGCCGCCATGAGTTCGGCGGAAAGATCGCCCACCGGTGCGGTGTAGATGTCTCCATCGATGATCTCGAGGACCTCTCCGGGCCGACCCAGGAGGCGTTTGATGAAATTCTGATCGCCGTTCTGCGGATCCTTGAAGACAACGACATCCCATCGCTTTGGCCCAAGTTCGGATCCGCCGATGTCGTACGGCCATTTCATGACCAGAATTCGGTCACCGGCGTCGGGGCTCACGGGGTGTTTGGCTGTGTGGAGCTTGTTGCCCGCGCCCGTCCAATCGCAATTCGGGCAGCGAACGGTGAAGGATTCATTCCCGAGTGTTCCGCCTTGTGCCGTCCCGTTCACGATCGTGTGCTCCCGGATGCCGTACGCGAACGGATACCGGCAGCAGGCGCATCGATGCTGACCGTGCATGCCGTAGAGTGTCGGCGCCATGGATCCGGTCGGAATCACGAATGCCTCGACCACAAATGCCCGAAATACAAACGCGAATATGAAGGCAATGACGATGGATTCGATGGTGTCGCGAAAGCCGTCCGGTTTGGGAGCGTTATACCCGCGTCGTTCGCCGGAGGATCCGGGGTGTGTATCCGCCGTCTCGGCGGGCCGATTCTTGGATTGCGGCATCGCGGGAAATCCTTCCGGTTCTCTGTCTATCGATACAACGTAGCGCAACCGCCTGAATAACGCGAACGAGGGTAATTCCGCAAATGGGTTCGGTCAATTATCGCGGCAGCTTCCGTAGTATTACGATGTATTCGAGGACGTTGTTCGTAGCCGCGACCATGGCTAGATGCCGCTACCCGGGAGACTATCCGTTTCATGAGCGTTGGGCCGAACAGCGTACACCTCGTGGTCAATCCGGTGTCGGGCATCGGCAGAAGTCGGCGTTTCGTGGAGGCATTGACGCGACGGCTCCGGGACGGCGGGTTTGCGGTCCAAACGACGCGGACATCCGGGCCCGGCGAGGCCCGATTGCTGGGCCGCGATAGTTGTGGCGGCGGGTGCCGGGCGTTGGTGGTCGTGGGCGGCGATGGAACGGTCAACGAAGTGATTCAGGGCCTGTGCGGTGACGGCGTGCCCATACTGGCGGTGCCCGCGGGCACCGAGAACATCCTGGCGAAGTACCTGGGGATCGTGGCGGACGTCGATTGGCTTTGCGATGTCGTTCGACGCGGACGCGACGTGCGGTTCGATATCGCCGAGATGAACGATCGCCGTTTTCTGCTCGTTGCCGGGGTGGGTTTCGACGCGGAGGTCGTTCGACGACTCGTCTGTCAACGTCGTGGACACATCAGTCGCGCGAACTATTTCTGGCCGATCTGGCGGACGTTCTTGGGATACCGGCAACCCATTCTGCATGTTGAAGCAGACGGAAAACTCCTGCATGTCGGTCCCGGTCTTGCATTCGTGGGAAACATTCCCCGTTACGCAATCGATCTGCGTATCCTCCAACGGGCGAAACCGGACGACCGCCTCTTGGACGTTTGCGTATTCCCTTGCACCTGGCAGGGTCCGCTTGTGCGACACGCGGTCAATGTATTGTTACGCCGACACATCGGTCGCAACGGGGTGGTGTATCGTCAGGCACGGCATGTTCGCGTATGGTCCGAGCAGCGCATGGGCATTCAGCTGGACGGAGAATGGGCGGGTTTCGGCCCCGCGGAGTTTCAGGTATCCGGAGTGACTGCGAGGTTCTTAGTCTCTTCACAATGGGACTCGGGTCGATCTTCCACGGAGACGATATGAATACGTTTACGAGAATAGCCGTTTGCCTCATCGCCTCGTCGACGTCTGCATTCACGCTTCCGCCGGAGCTCCGCGGTGCCCCGACAACACTTGCGGGCCGGTCGCCCGGGGGTGACGCCTCGCGCGACGAACGACACGCAACGACCCGTCCGAAGGTGTCGCTACCGCAGGTAGCGCCCGCGGACATGGCGCTGCTCGTGCAGATTGCGCGTCGCGCTCTAACCGACAAACTCATGAAACGCGAGGAAAAGGGCCCAATCTATCGGCCGCCGAGTCTTCGAGGCGTTCGGGCGATGTTGCACGTGACGTTACGACGAGATGGAGCGGTCATGGCCGAGGCCGAGACACGAGAGATGGATGTGATCGACGCCGCGGTGGCCGCCGGTGCGCTCTTGGGGCGTACGGTGCTTGCAAAGGAAAGGCTACGCGACCGGCCCGACATTCGCTCCGGAGGAGAAAAGCTGGGGCTCGAACTCGAATGGATCGGTCCCGCTGAAGAACTCGAAGCCAGTCTTGAAGACGAGACGCTGTGGTCGGAGGCGCTACTGCATTCGTTTGAAGGGGGCGCGGAGGGAATCGGCGTGATGTTCGGCGGCAAGGTCGGACGGGTCCGGCCGGGAACCGTGGTGGCGCGGAATTACACGCCGGACCTGGCGCTGCTGGCCGCGGAGGATCAGGTCGGACTGACCGCGCTCGACAAGCGGCGCCGTCCCGATGCGTTTCAGTATTTTCGATTCCGAAGTTATCACTTGTGGCAACCCGACGCACGTCGGCGACAGCCCTACTTGCTCGTGCGGGGCGATACGACGATCGACCGGGACGAGGTCACCGCGGGTGGTCTTGACGCGACCATCGTTCGCCTGGCCGACTACCTGCGATACCGACAGAATCAGAATGGCTGGTTTTCCTACCAATTTGCGCCGAGCCGGGATCGCTATCTGGACGGCGATTCAGCGACCGCCCAGCTACACGCGCTTCACGCACTGGCGAAGTACGCCTCCTGGTCCATGCGTCCCGAGTTCGTCGCGGATTCCGGCCGCGGGATTCAGGCGGCCGGGATCAAGCTGATGGAGGTTCGCCGGAAGGCGGATCCCGCCGACGATGGGGGCCGACCGACTTCCCGACCGGCAATTATTGCCGACGATTCCGCTCGGATCGTGCTCCACTTCGAGGGATACGGCCGAGAAATGGAGGTTTCCGCGAGATATCTGCTGGCGTTGTTGGCCTACGCGGATCATGCGGGTGTTCGTGGTGACAAGGGCGACGGACTTGACGACGAGAGAGCCGGACTGCTCCGCACCTTGATGGCCAGCCAAGAGGAAAACGGCCGTTTGCACCTGAAATTGCAAGCAGGTGAACCGGAAACGGATACGGACGCCGCAGCGGGGTGGGGCCTGCTGGCGGTCAGCGAATCGGCTCGATGGCGTCCCGATTCCCGCATCGAACACGTTCTTCATCGTGCGTTATCTTATTATGAGAAAAGAGTTATGCTCTCTGATGATCTCGAGCAGAAGCGGGCCGCAGGCCCGATCGCCTGCGCTGCTTTGGTTCGGGCCTTCGCCTCCGGATACGCCCGGACAAATTCCGCCGAAATGAGCGATTTTGCATTCGGGTTGGTTGATCAATTCGTGGGGCTTCAATTGAATCGCGAAAACTGTCCCTGGCCGGAGTTGCGCGGGGCCGTCAATGTTCGACGGCGTGGCGCGGTGGGGGCGGACACGGCCT
>JAPULF010000094.1 GCA_027295245.1 Planctomycetota bacterium | reverse complement strand
TCGGGGAATTCAAGGGGAGGCGCAGGCGGGCTGGCTGGCAAGTAACCTTTGGATGAATAGTTCCAGGTCGGACGACGCGCCCGAGAAATCGATGTCACCGTCGTCGTCTATGTCCGCACATCCCATGCCGGGGGGAATCTGCGAGGTTTCGCCGTAGGCGATTGCGGCCACGATCCAGTCCGTGACATCGCGGGCATCGACATCGTTATCGCCGTCGAGGTCGCCGGGGCAGGTGCCGCAAACGACGGGCGTTGTACCATTGACCGCGATCCCTCCCAATCCCCACCATGTTGAGAAATCGTCCTCGTCGCCCACGCGCCCCAGTTTGATTGCGTCGCCGAGAGCCGGTCTTGACAGTTCTATTGTGAACAAGGTTGCGGAGTGGACGGTGCCCATCAAACAGGCATACAAGATGCCGTCGGGTGAGAAATCGAGCCCCTGGTCGTCGAAGGCAACTTGGCTGAACACGGGGAATTCGGGTGTGGCGATCGTCGTGACGACGGTCATTTCGGCCGTCATTCCGATGAAGGCGAAATCGACGATCTCGGCGGGCTGTGGAAGAGGGAAGTCCGGGTAGACGGCCAGGCCGATCAACGTTCCCTGTTCGATGAACGGACTGTCCGTGGTGGCGACGGCGAGTGCGGCAATCTGAAAATCGGGCTCGCCGCCATCGATTTCGAGTGACCACCCATCAATCAATTCGCCGGTCACGATATCGATGGCGAACAGAAAATCGGAATCCGTTCCCAAGAGAAACGTGCCGTTGAGGTTGAACGACAGCCCTCCGAAGTTTATCGGGTTCAGGTCGATCTCATTCACATCGCCGACGATGCTTGCGAGGCCGGTTTGCGAATCGATGGTGTACAGCGAGCCTGTAGTGACATTCGGCGTTCTAGCAATTCCGTAGAGCTGATCGGTGCCCGGATGGGCATCGATCCCGTAGAACACGGGCGCAGGGTTCGAGGCCCCGAGGATCGTGACGTCGGAGGGGTCATTGCCGGGAAAGCTGCCGATCCGGCTGGGCTGCTGGTTGAATTGACCGGTGCGCTCCACGATGAAAATGGTGTCGCTCCGGGACTCGGCCGGCGGGTCGGCCGCCGCGGCGCGGGGACCTGCAAACAAGGAGAGCGCGGTCATCGCGACAAACACGAATGAATTGATCGACGCACTGAGTCCTGAGAATACGGGCATGAGCGTTTACGCCTTGACTGCGGATCCGTTGCGAGCAAGCCAAGCGGTCTGTCTATCCCCGAGTGACGCCAAAGCTTGATAATACCGCGGCGCGGGGTGGGATTCAAGCGCCCTGAGGGTACCCCGGCTCACTTTCGGGGCGGGGAGGATTCGGTTCGCCGCCACGCCCGCGAGCGGCTAGGATCGGTGTCATGGGGAGCATTGTCGGCATTGATTACGGCAGGAAGCGAATCGGGCTTGCAATTGCCGACACCGAGTCGCGTATTGCGACGCCGCTGACAACGATCGCCGGTCGAAACGATGTGACCCGTGATGCCCGCATTGTCTCGGACGCGTCGCAGGCGGTAGAGGTGTATGTGGTCGGATTGCCGATGAACATGGACGGGACGGACAGCGAGCAGACCCGGCTCACCCGACGTTTCGCGTCCGAACTGGGCAGGCTGTCGGGCCGTCCGGTGCATTTTCAGGATGAGCGGCTATCGACCTACGCGGCGTCGGAATTGCTGTCGGAGGCGGGGCTGTCTCGTCGACGGCGCAAGGAACTCACGGATCGGATCGCGGCCCAGCAGATCTTGCAGGCGTGGCTGGACCCAGGGGTGTCGGAATGACGGGTTCGGCCGGTCGGCGAGTCGCGCCGGCCGGCGCGGAGTTGAGATGCGATTGCAAGTGGTTAGACTGTCGGCGGCGACAGGAAGCATGAATGGAGTCACATCCCATGAACGGATTCGATGATCGCGTGACCCTTGAATCGTGGCGAGATTTCCCTTGCGGCGAATGCCGAACGGGCCGCGGCCTTGGGCGGCTCCGCGGCGGCGGCCGGAATCGGTCGCGCTGTTCGTTGACGTTGGTATTGGTCTTGGCTTCGATTTGCGGTTTCGGCTGCATCGAGCGGACCCTCACGATCAACACGGAGCCGGAGGGGGCGACCGTGTTTTTGAACGATCAGGATGTCGGGCGCTCCCCGGTGCGGGTGCCGTTCACGTGGTACGGGGATTACGACATCGTCATCCGCAAGTCGGGCTTCGAAACGATTCGCACACACCACAGAATCGACACGCCTTGGTACGAGTTTCCGGGAATCGACATCATCACGGAGTGCCTCATTCCTCTCACGGTACACGACGATCGGGTGTTGGAGACGTACGTGATGGAGCGCCAGCAGCACCCCACGGACCAGGCCCTGCTTCAGGCGGCGGACGACATGCGGCAGCGCGTTCAGAATCCGGAGGGGTAGACGGCGCCGGGGCGCGTAAGATTGCGTCTTTCCCGACGTTTTGCTACCATGGTGTCCAGCGAGTCTTGGCCGATTCTGCCGGTTTTTTCGCATTTACGCGGGCTTATCGGGTGCGAGTCGTTGTCGACCAAAGGGAGTCAATCCATGAACAGTTTTCGCCGTTGGGGCGTCGGGTCTGCGTTGTCGGTCGTGCTGGTGGTGGGCGCTCAGGTCGTAGCGTTTGATGATTGGGGCGGCGCCGGCAGGCATTCCGAAGATGGGTCGCTGATTGTCGGATCGGAGTTTTTGGAGCACGTCAGCTATCTGGCGAGCGACGAACTCGAGGGGCGGGGCACCGGGCAGGTGGGCATCGACAAGGCGGCGGAGTATATCGCGGCCGAGTTCGACCGTCTCGGCGTCGAACCCGCGGGCGACGACAACACCTATTTCCAGGATTTGACGCTCAGGATCAAACAGCGGGTCGGTTTGTCCACGCGTCTGGCGATCGGGACCGAGGGCCGGAGCCCGCAGCGCCGCTTGCATGCAACGGATTTCGTGCCGCTGCCCTCCACGAGCCAAGACAGTTTCGAGGGGGAGGTGACATTCGCGGGGTACGGGATCACGAGTCGGTCGAACAAGTACGATGACTACGACGGTCTGGATGTGAAAGACAAGGTGGTTCTGGTCTTGCGGCGGACGCCGGATTTCGGCGACTTCGACAGGGGGGACGCCGCGTTTTCATCCAAGTCGGCGCGGGCGGCGGAGCGCGGGGCGACGGCGTTGATGATCGTAAACCAGATCGGCAACAACGACGGGCTTTATGACTTGAGCACGGGCCGTCGCGGGCGAGCGGGACGGATTCCCGTGATTCACGTCACGCAAGCGCTGGCGGATCAAATGCTTTCGGCGGCGGAAATGCCCGACTTGGAGACGCTGCAGAATCTGATCGAAAGCAGCCGGAAGCCGGCCTCTCAGGAGTTGGACGGGGTATCGGTCAAGGGGCGGGTGTCGCTCCGACGGGCCAAGACGCCGGC
>JAPULF010000093.1 GCA_027295245.1 Planctomycetota bacterium | reverse complement strand
ACTACGGCTGAAAGTGATTCCGGCACGACGCAAGGTCGGCAAAAAAAACCGCGGTGAGCAGTTCCGGGCAGCGCTGCACGATTGTATTCCGAGTGGGCGGGAAGACGTTGAACGGCAGCGCGCCTGAGAGCGGACCGCCTTGCTGCAAACCCGGCCTGCTTGCCGACTGTACGATCATTGGGCCCGGCCCGGGCTCAAACCCAGCAGCACCTGGGTGGATCCCCGCAATTCAGCCCGGCCGAGCACGTTTTCGCTCGCTTCGTTGCCCGTGCGCGTGTCAGAGAATTCGCTCGCTCCCATCGATGCGGCTACGAGGGCGAGGAATGCGCTTTGCCGCACCGCGCGCGGCCGGGTATACGGGCGTATTCGAGTCACGGGGACCGGTTGTGTAGTTGTCTTCGCCGCCTGCGTCGTCGGGACGTCCGGTTGGGTCGTAGCGCCGGGTTGGGATGTAGGGTCGTCAAAAACGCCTGCGAGAATCACGGCCGATTGCTCGTCATCGACCCAGAATAGCGCCGCCTCGCCGTCGGCAGCCCTTGTTGCGAACATATGGCGTGCGGCATCGCGTTGGCAGCCAACGAGGAGCAGCGCAGCCGCCAGCAGGACGGTCGAAAACGCGGGATTGATTCGCTTTGGCATCAAGACACGATGTCCGAGAGTCCCTGCCGAATGTGCGCCGAACACTTCGCCCGGCACGGGATTATGTTCTACTTGTCCAAGGATCACTTGACCGTCTCGCATCACGTCGTCACGTGCCGAGAAGCGTCGCGAGGATCGCGTTGAACAGGTCGCCGATAATGCTGACGATGATCGATCCGACCGTGTTGATCAGCCCCTCGATCAGTATTGTGATGAACTGTTGGCTCACTGACATGCAGTACTTCCTCCGTTCAAGGCGGCCTTCGAGCGGCTGCCTGGGGGGACGTTCGTTTTCGGGGCCGCGGTACGCCGCATGAGGATATCAGAGCCCGGAGTTTATTACAATCGTCATACCATCTCGCCGCAGCCTCGACCCCGCCCGTACACGCTTGCGGTGAACTTGAATCCGGACCGCACCTTTGCGTAATGTAGTAAACGACCGCCCGGCCATGCGGGCGTTTGGGTTCGTTACCATTTCCACTCAAGTTGAAGGCCGTAGAGCGTTTTGTCGTAGGTAAAGGGCTGGCCGAACTCGGAAGTCACGTTCGAGTCCGCGTCCGTCCAGTTGATAACGGCGTGCAGTACCATTTCACCGAATTCCGGGTCGTCGATGAGGACCTGGGACAGGGCGATTCCGAGGCTGTAGATCAGGTCCGATCGCTTGTCGAAGTTTTGATCGATGATGCTGTGATGGGAATAGTCGGCGATCAGCCATTGGGTGTTGAAGCGGAAGAGCAGTTCCTTGTCGGGGAAGATCAGGTACTTGTAATGATCGCGGGTCCTCGGATCGATCAGCGGAATCTCGAGTCCCATGAAGAAGTTGTGCTGGCGGCGGGCGAACTCCGTTCCGTCGGTGAAGACCGAGTCGTACCGGTAGCCGAGGCTCCAGAACCACTCCCAGACGTGATCGACGAGCGGACGGGACCGGAACGTCTGAGTCATGCCGACGGCGTGAACGGTGCCGTCGCGGTCGAAGGCCCGGATTGTCTGAAGGCGGAAATCGCGGCCTTCGAAACTGTAATAGACGGTTGTTTCATCCGGACGCAGCCTGAAATCGACTGGCGCTTCCCAGCGATACGTCAATCGGGGCGACAGGCGGTGGATCGAAAAGAACGGGTCGTAGCCGAGATACGTGAAGTCGTAGTCGTAGCGGATCGCGGCGGTCCAGCGGTCGCTGAGCCGTCGGGCGTAATCGATGGACGCCCCGTAGTTCTGGTAATCGAATTCCTCGACGCTGAAGTGCCAAGAGTGGGCCAGCCGCGCCGAGATTTCCAGGCGGTGTTGGCCGTCGGAGATTGGGGCGTAGGTGGCGTTGAAGCCGGTCCCGAACACGCCGTCCCCGCGGCCCGTGATGACATCCAGCCCGGCCGTGCCGCTGCCCTGAAAGGAGACGTTCGAGTCGAATGCAATACCTGTTTGAAACGACAGGCTGAACACCTGTTGCCTCGCGCGGCGGCGCAGTTTTCGCGCGGCTTCGGCCAGCTCGGGGTCCGGGTGTCCGGCATCGTCGTCGGCCAAGCCGTCCAGAATGTCCAGCGTGGAGTCGAAACAGTCGATCGCCCGATAGTAGTCCTCGCGCTGGTAGTACGCCGAGCCGCGATAATACCAAAGCCAGGGATTGAGCGGCTCCAGCCGTTCTATGGGGTCGAGGGCCTGGAGGGCGTCGCCGGGCCGGCCGCTCTTCAGGGCTTGGGACGCGGACTCGAGGGCATCAAGAACCTGCCCTTCATCCGTTGCCTGGGCTTTCATCGCCGAGGGACTGATAATCGACGCCGAGAGCGCAATGAGGGCCTGCAACAGTCTAATGCGACGGTAGGCACACCGTGACCGTCGTCCCAATCTGGGCAGGCTTCGGCTTGCCGGTGTAATCTGAGCATCGATCGAGGACATCGGACCCCCGTGATCTACAACCCATAGATCGGCAAAACACCGGCGAATAATTGCTGAGACGGCCGGACGCGCAGGATTCGCGGGCGAGATGTAGCGAACCGATTATCGGATTACAATCCGGGTTGTCAACGGAACGAATAGAGGAAACGTCACCATGGGTCTCAAGCTGTTGGTCAAGCAAGGCGATCGCTCGATCGCTTTCTACGATTTGCCGGCGGACCAGGAATTGATTGTGGGGGCCTCTCCGGCGGTGGATTGTCCGGTGCCCGGCGAGCGGTATTTGAGCCGGCGGCACGTGGTTCTTCGCGCCGGTGGGGCGGATGTGGAGGTCTCGCGAGTCAAGGACGCCCGGAATCCGGTGCTGTTCAAGGGTGAGCGCAACGACTCCTTTCGCATGCGGGCGGGCGACCATTTCGTGGTGGGTTCGACGGCGTTTTGCGTGGTCGGCAGCGCCGTCGGTCGTGGGGATCGTGGGGCGGAGGCGGCGCCGAGTGAACAGTTCTCGATCGGCGTTGAGGAGCTTCGGGCGCCGTCGGATTCGGGGAGCCGGTTCCTGTTGCTCGACTTGATGGAACTGCCGGAGATTCTGCGGTCGCAGAGCCGGCAGGATTTTTTCGTGTATGCATGCGGGCTGTTGCGAAAGACGGCGCAAGCGGGATGGGCCGGTGTGATCACGTTGCGGGACGATGACCCGATCATCCTTGCCGAAGACGCGTCGATCGATCGGCAGGAGGAGCGGCCGTTGAGTCGGTCGTTGATTGATGAGGCGATTGGGCAGGCCCCAAGTCCGTTGTCCTACTCGTGGAGCCGCGACGGCGGAGCGGATGTGAAGGCCACGCAGCAGGCCGGCATCGATTGGACGGTCGCCTGTGCGGTGCCCGTTCCGGGCGAGGCGCCCGTGGTTTTCTATATTGCGGGGAGCGATTCGCGGACTGCGGAGAGGACCGGTCGGCCGCACGAGCCGATGAGTCTTCGAGACATCGCGAAGATGATCGGTCTGGTGACGGACATGATCGGCCGGTCGATGTCCTTGCAGAAGATGGAGGAGTGGCAGTCTCGGTTGGGGCGGTTCTTTTCGAAGCAACTGGCGTCCAAGATTCTGGAGTCGGATGCGTCGGAGACGCTGGCTCCGAAGATCAGCGAGGCGACGGTGATGTTCTTCGACATCCGCGGATTCTCGCTTCGGACGGAAGGTAATGTTAACCGGATGCTGGATTACCAGGCCGAGTTGAAGCAGGTCATGAGCGCGGTAACGCAGAGCGTGTTCGATCACGACGGGGTGGTCTTGCACTACCTGGGTGACGGGATGATGGCGTGTTGGAACGTGCCCTATCCGACCGAGAACCACGCGGAGTTGGCGGCGCTGGCGGCGTTGGACATGGTCGAACAGATCCGACAGGTGACGGAGGATTGGGAGTGCGGCGTGGCGCTCGGGGTCGGCGACGTTGTGTGCGGGTCGCTGGGTTCGGAGCAGGTGTATTCGTATTCTATTCTCGGGCCGGTGGTCAATCAGACGTCGCGCGTCGAGGGGATTACGAAGGAAGTGGGGGAACCGGTGCTCGTGACGGAAGACGTCGCCATGCGGTTGCCGGCGGGGAAGCTGCTGCACCGGCGGGTGGCGCATTTCCTTCCGGCGGGAATGGCTATGCCCGTCAATCTCTACAGCGTTCATTCGATTCCGGAAGACACGGCGGAGCGGACCAAGCTGGAAGAGCGGTTCGCCTTACACGCGGAGGCGCTGGCCGCGTTCGAAAAGGGAGACTGGGAAGACACGGAGCGGTTGCTGCACCCGATCGTTCCGGTGGATGCGGCGGCGAAGTATGTCTACAAGCTGGCGTTGCAGGGCAAGCCACCGCGGGATTGGAAGGGCGTCATCGAGCTTCTCTCGAAGTGACGTATCCAGTTCATCGGGCGCCGGCGAGTCGGCGCAATTGCTCTCGCTGTAGCGAGACGCTTATGTGTTGTAGCCCGGCGGACATGCTTGTTGACGGCTGTCTTGAGTCCTTGACGCAATGCAGTCCGTAGCGGATT
>JAPULF010000092.1 GCA_027295245.1 Planctomycetota bacterium | reverse complement strand
GATTCGAGCCACATAGATAGAGAAAGCCGCTTTCTTCATCGATGGCGACGTTGTGGGAGGTCGACATGCCCCCCCCCGTAAAACTCTGAACCAGCGTGACATTCCCGTTGTCAACGTCGCCCAGATCGATCACGTTTATGCCGCCGCCGCATTCATTGACCACGTAGCAATGGTCCTGATACACCTTCACGTCCCCCCAGAGACAGTTCGTGTGCGAAATGCTGTCCACGATGGACGGGCTGGCCGGCGTCGTGATTTCGACGACAACCAGTTTGTTGGAGACGCCCATCAGGGCATATTCGCGACCGGACGGGGCCACGTAGCCCCAGCAATCGTTGCCGTTGGATCCGCCGCCAAGCGCGGTGATGTCCAGCCAGGCGTGCTGTGATACGTTGTTCGACGTGAATTGTGCCGCCGCAGGCCGCGGGGCAATGCAGCAAAAAACCGCAAGGAATGTTGCTGTGACAAGAGAAAACCTCAGCGTAGGGAATGATCGCATAACCATGAACTCCACCCAGTGAAATCGTTTCAATCGGAAATAAACTGCCTCCCAGGCTCCGGTAACTAGTATACTTGTTCCGATGCTCACGAACAAGCCGGACCGCGCTGTTCGCACGTAAAACCAAAAAGGGATCACACCTACCGACCGAAAAGGCGATCCGACCGGGCTTCCCTCGGCCAATTGGCCGGAATCGAGCAGCGCGGAGCATCAGTCTCCGCCCCACAACGTCCCAATCGTCGTGCGATGCCGCGTGAGAAGACGGCGGCAGGCCGCCCGAATTGCAGTTTTGGGCAAAAGCCGGACCGTTCCGATCACACACGGACCTCGTAGCACCGCCGCCCGGGGAAACAGTGTTTTTACGATTATTCCGGGGGTGGAGTGGATTGTCGATTATCCGTGGCCGATCCATTTCGACCGAGAGGCGCGTCGTTGGTTTGGCGGTCGCGAGCGACGCAAGTCAGACTCACGCCACGGTGGTCGTCGCATCCTTGTTGAACGCGAATACCTCCCCCTTCGCGTCAACCACGACCCGATCCCCCGGCCCGAATTCGCCGGCCAGGATCTTCCGCGCCAGGGGATTCTCGAGCTCCTGCTGAATCAACCGCTTCAGCGGCCGGGCGCCGTACACCGGATCGAACCCGTCGTGGGCCAGCTTTTCGATCGCCGCGTCCGTCAGCTTCAGCGCGATTTGCCTGCCGGCCAATCGCCTTTGCAGATATTCGGCCTGAATCGCCGCGATTTGCCGCAGGTCCTCTCGCGACAACTGGTGGAAGATGATCGTCTCATCGATGCGGTTCAGAAACTCCGGCCGGAACGTCGCCTTGAGGGCCTCCTTGACCTTCATCTCGATCTCGATGTCCGGCGGCGCCGAGTCGCCCGAACCGCTCTCGATCAACTGCTGGATGTACTCGCCGCCGATGTTGCTCGTCATCACGACGATCGTGTTGCGAAAGTCGACAACGCGCCCGTGCCCGTCGGTCAGTCGGCCGTCGTCCAGGACCTGGAGCAGGACGTTGAAGACGTCGCGGTGGGCCTTTTCGATCTCGTCGAGCAGGATCACGCTATACGGGCGACGATGAACCGCCTCCGTCAGGCGGCCCCCTTCCTCGTAACCAATGTAACCCGGCGGGGCGCCGATCAACCGCGCGACGCTGTGCTGCTCCATGAACTCGCTCATGTCGATCCGCACGAATGCGGATTCGTCGTCGAACAGAAATGTCGCCAGGGCCTTGCACAACTCGGTCTTGCCCACGCCTGTCGGACCGAGGAACAAGAATGAGCCGATCGGGCGGTTCGGATCGCCCAGCCCGGCCCGCGCCCGGCGGACCGCGTCCGACGTCGCGCGAACCGCCTCCTCCTGCCCAACCACGCGCTCCGCCAGTCGCTCTTCCATGTGCAACAGCTTTTCCCTTTCGCCCTCCAGAATGCGTGAGACCGGCACCCCGGTCCACTTGCCGACGATCTCGGCGATCTCCTCGGCCGTCACCTCTTCACGCAACATCCCCAGCCCATCGCGGTGCAGCTCGGCCAGTTTCTCTTCGCGCTGCTTCAACTGTTCGGTCAGTTCGTTGAGGTCGCTGTACCGTATTCGCGCCGCCGTCTCGAGGTCGCCGCGTCGCTGGGCGTCCTCCAGTTCGGTTTCCTTGGCGTCGAGTTGCTCCTTGAGCGACTTGATGGCCTCGAGTTCGTTGCGTTCGTTCTCCCATCGGGCGGTCAGGCCGCCGTTACTCTCCTGAAGTTCGGCCAACTGTTTCTCGACGGTCGCAAGCTGCTTTTTGCTACCCTCATCTTTTTCCTTCTTCAACGCCTCGCGCTCGATCTCCAACTGCATGATTCGCCGGCGCATCTCGTCCAACTCGGCGGGCATCGAGTCGTTCTCGATCCGCAGCCGCGCCGCCGCCTCGTCCACCAGGTCGATCGCCTTGTCCGGCAGGTGTCGATCCGCGATGTAGCGATTCGAAAGCGTGGCTGCCGCGACCAGCGCGGCGTCCTGAATCCGTACGCCGTGATGCGTGTCGTACCGCGGCTTCAACCCCCGCAGGATCGCGATCGTGTCCTCCACCGTCGGCTCGCCCACGTACACCGTCTGGAAGCGCCGCGCCAGGGCCTTGTCCTTCTCGACGTGCTGTCGATACTCATCAAGCGTAGTCGCCCCGATACAGCGCAATTCGCCTCGGGCCAACGCCGGCTTCAGAAGATTGCCCGCGTCCACCGACCCTTCGGCCCGTCCGGCGCCCACCACGGTGTGCAACTCGTCGATGAACAGAATGACCTGTCCCGCCGACTCGGCCACCTCGCGAATCACGGCCTTCAAACGCTCCTCGAACTCGCCGCGGAACTTCGCACCGGCGATCAGCGCACCCATGTCCAGCGCGATCAGACGCTTGTTCTTCAGGGCCTCGGGCACGTCGCCCGCCAGTATTCGCTGGGCGAGCCCCTCCACGATGGCCGTTTTTCCCACACCCGGCTCGCCGATCAGCACAGGGTTATTCTTCGTCCGCCGCGCAAGAACCTGCATGCAACGGCGAATCTCCTCCTCGCGCCCGATCACGGGATCGAGCTTTCCCCGTCGGGCCATCTCCACGAAGTCCAGCCCGTAACGCTCCAATGCCTGATAGGTGTCCTCGGGAGCTTGCGATGTCACGGCCGCGCCGCCGCGAACGCCCTTCAGCGCCAGCATAATTGCATCCTTGCCCGCTCCACTGACCGCCAGAACCTCCTTCGCCTCGCTCGCAACGTCTACCAGCGCGATCAGCAAGTGTTCGGTCGAGACATACTGGTCCTTCATGCCCCGCGCCTGGGCGTCGGCGGTGTTCAACACCTCCATGAACGGCCGGCTCGGCGACAGCGACGCCCCCGACACCTTCGGCAATCGTCCGAGTTCGGACTCGCAGATGTTGCGAATCTGATCCACCTGGGCGCCGGACTTGTTGAGAATCGGAACCACGATCCCGCCTGGATCGCCGTTGCCGTCCTGGGCGGCCGAACCGACCAGCGCCGCCAACAAGTGAATCGGCGTCAACTCCGCGTGTCCCAACGACTGCGCGGTTTGCTCGGCCTGTTGGACTGCTTCAACGGCCTTGATTGTCAGACGGTCCATTTGCATAGTGCTTCCCTTTCCGGCGGCCCGGGCCGCCACATGCAATTGGATGCACGTACCGTTCCAGCGAAGCCGGGGTAACATGTAATCCCAGTGATATCAACAAGTTAAAAATCCACGAACCGGGACCGCGCTGCCACATTGGCAGCCGCAAATGGCAGGGAAACACATCGAACCTCGATTGTTCAAACCGTTGCATCGTCTAGGATGCAATCCGTCGAACCCCGCAACTAGGAACCCAGGCTACGCACGAAGGAAATGATGATGGACCATTCAATCTATCGAGACCCCAGTCGAGAAACATGGCGCATCCTTCGCATTATGTCGGAGTTCGTCGAGGGCTTCGACACCATGAGCGACATCGGGCTCGCGATTACCCTCTTCGGCTCGTCTCGCTCCAAGCCCGAGACCCAGGAATACCGCGACGCCGAGCGCGTCGCCGCCGCCCTAGTCGGGCACGACTTCGCGGTCATCACCGGCGGCGGCCCCGGCATCATGGAAGCCGGCAACAAGGGGGCCTTCGAGGCGGGCGGCAAGTCGGTGGGGCTGAACATCGCATTGCCGCACGAACAAAAGCCCAATCCGTATCAAAACATCAGCATCGAATTCGAACACTTTTTTCCGCGCAAGGTGATGTTCGTAAAGTATGCCGTCGGGCTGATCTGTTTCCCGGGCGGGTTCGGCACCCTGGACGAGTTCTTCGAAACCATGACGTTGGTGCAAACCCGCAAGACTCCCGCAATTCCGGTCGTGCTGTTCGGCTCGCGGTTCTGGACGCCGCTGATCGACTTCATGACCCACACGCTACGGGACGAATTCGCCACGATCTCGCCGGAAGACCTGAACCTCTACAAGCTCACCGACGATGTCGACGAGGCGGTCGATCACGTGCGCATGTGCGTCCTCCGCGCCCTTCCGGAACTGCGTCAACTCAACAGCGCGGAAGAAGCCGCCATTCCCCGCGCGGAACGCATCACCGGCGAGGGCACCCGCTACGGCCTTACACAAAAAAGACAGAATCGCAAGTAGACCGGAATTGTTAGAGACAACGCGCCGAGCGGCTATTCCTCCACGACGAGGTAGTCCGCGTCACGCAGCTTGAGCCGCAAGACGTTCTTGCTCTTTGTGACCACTGCAATCGCACGAACCGTCTGCCCGACCTCGATCACCTGCTTCGCCGAGAGTTGCTTTGCGATGTCCTCGAAGTAATAGAGCAGAATGGACGCGTCGCCCTCCGAAAGCGTCACGTTGTAGCGTCGTCCATACTTGCGACTCGGTCGGGCCTCCACCCCCGAGACCCGCGCGACGACAGTCACCTCCCGATCTTCCATCCCCTCGCCGATATCCGAAATCGCGGTCACCTTGGACTGCTGGATCCGCCGGAGTTTCACCTCGGCGACCAGCTTGCTGCTGTTCGGCAGCGGCCAAAACACGAAATCACTGCCCGCCGGCAAACCCAACCACTGCGCGTCATGGGCACCGCCGTCGTCCCGCCCGTCCTGGGCCACGCTATAGAGCATCGGTCCGTTGTCGGTCATTCGATAAACCAGCGAACGCCCGCAGTACGGGTCCGGCCCGATCCGCTGGAGGTTTTTCAGGCATAGGGTTTTAAGTTCACGCTGGACATTAACGCACATTTCCATCTACGCCAGGAAAT
>JAPULF010000091.1 GCA_027295245.1 Planctomycetota bacterium | reverse complement strand
CGAGCGGCCCGAGGGCCTGCGCGACGACGTGCTCTACTGCTTCGATCTGGAGCTGCCGGAGAACTTCGTGCCGGTCAACACCGACGGCGAGGTGGACTCCTTCGCCCTGTGGCCTGTCGAGGACGTCCTGGCGCGCATCCGCGAGACCGACGACTTCAAGTTCAACGCCAGCCTGGTCATCATCGACATGGCGGTGCGCCGCGGGCTCATCGCGCCCGACGCGCCGGACTACCAGGCGATCCGGGAAGGCCTGCGGCTGGGCGAATAATCCGCACCGGCCTTAATTCAGACGCGCGATTGCTAAATTGTTTTAACTGCGCTGTGGCCCGGCGGCTATTCGCCTTGTTTACATATTACCGGTTGGGCAGGTTTGTTCCGGAGAGCGTCACGCCCGGAAGTTGAATTGACTGTGATTTTGATATAGCATCAGTGTCGTTCAATAATAATGATTGGAATGGGGAGGTTGGCTAATTGTTGGACATACTGCTATCTCCCGAGACTCTGACCTAGACCGCCGAGCCGTTGATCTGAAACCGGACGAGTCACTGTCTTTATTGAAGCGGTGGCGTGTCTCAGGCTTCTCTTTGGCTCAAGACCAGGGCGGTGCTGTCGCCGTCATCTTGGCGCTCATGCTGACGGCGATTGCCGGCATGATGGCGCTCGCCATGGACCTGGGCAAGGCGTGGAACCTGGAGACCGAGTTGCAGCACGCCGCCGATGCTTGCGCCCTGGTCGGTGCCACCCAGCTCAACGGGTTGGCTGGGGCGCGGGTGCGCGCCATCGAGGCCTGCACGAACGAGGTCAGCAAGCTGATCGACAACGAGCAGAAATTCGCTTCCGACGGCCTCGGCGCGGACGTCACCTTCGACACGAAGAAGACGTTTGATGCGGACGGCAAGAGCGAGAACCGGGACATCAAGTTCTATACCTCTTTGCCGATCGCGACCTCGCCCGAGGCGACCATGGACGCCGAGGCCAAATACATCGAGGCGAACGTCTTCCCGCGAGAGGTCAGCTTTTCCTTTTCTGCCGTCGTGGGAGCGGTTAGCTCCGCTTCGCCGCGCGCGCGCGCGGTGGCCGGCTTCGAGAAATTCTTCTGCGACAGCCCGCAGATAATGATGTGCAACCCGAACGAGCCGCCGGAAGGAGACCCCGCCGCAAAATTCGACTTCTATGAACATTGTCCCGACTACGGAAGTGGCCCATCGTGCGTCGGCCGGGGTATTGCAATGAAGGCACACGCTGGCGGCGGTAAGATCGCTCCGGGGGAGATGGGCTTTCTTGCGCTGAATGTGTACGATCCGAAGACCGATACAAACAAACTTGTCACGGGTGCGAAAAACCTAATGGAGGCCCTCGCAGCCGTCCAAAGCAACGGGGTTTGCACCGACAATCTCGTCACGACCGAGCCCGGGAACATGACCTCGCTCGACAGGTTCATCAACGTGCGATACGACCTGTATTGGGATGACGCGGATCGTGATGATTCGAGTTTGCAGCCGTCCCCGGTCGTAGGCAAAGGCTTGGTCGTGCCGCCCGGCTGGGACCCGGAGAAAGATACCTGTAAATTCAACCCGGCATCGTCGAAGGGTGACTGGAATAAGCCGGTGGATGCCTACATAGGGCCGGGCAAGCATACGCCGGAACCGGATGGGGCCGGCGGCAACCTGGTCGACGGCACGACCGGTATGGGCGTGATGAACTCGCCGATCCAGGCCATGGCCTACCCGAAGGACGCTTGCACTTACAAAGCAGCTGACGTCGATTCCGGATACCCCGTCGTGGGCGGCACCGAGAGTTGCCTCTTCTCGGACGGGGGCGAACAGATCGGAACCGGACAATGGGACGGGCAAACCTACCTCGATCTTTATCATCCCGGGATGATCGAGGATAGTTTTCTCCTTCCGTTGTGCGGCCCCGGCACCTGTGCCGATCTGCCGAACTCGCTCGATCCATTCATCGGCCCAGACAATAAGCTGAGCCGTTGGGAGCTCTACAACTGGGAGAAGAAGTTCGACGGTACGACGTACCCGAACATGGCCTACGAGGCCGAGCCAGTATGTTACAAACCCGGTAAGAAACTGAACGAGGATTACAGTCTTCCGGAGGACCCGTCGTTGGTGGGGGCGCTCGATCGTCGGATCATCATCATGGCGGTGGTCAACTGCATCAGCATGGATGGTGGCCGGACCCAGGTCCCGCGCACTGAACCTCACGATGCCGTAGCCGTGTTCATAACCGAACCCATGGGCTACACCGTTCCCGATACGCTGTTCGGCGAACTCGTCGACCCGAACGGCCTCAACTTTGACAATGTCATGCAAACGCGAATTCGCGACCGTATTCTTCTGCTCGAGTAATTCAGGGACGACTAGGGTCCACTAATACGCCGCAAACACGGGTCGGGCGTCGGAACCATGTCCCGCGTCACCATCTCCGCGCCCAGGTCGAGCCAACCGACACTGCACTTGGCGATCATCCTCTTGTAGCGGTCCCGCCCCAAAGATCGGCAATCGACTTCCTGCCCATCTATTAGCTCGCGGAGAAGCTCACCCGCCGCCCGGCCGCATGACGGATTCGCTGCGGCAGGAGCGTGCGTAAAGTTGGCCACCATCCGGGCGGATCGCTCGACGCCAACATCCTGCGCGATATTGGTGCTCGCCGTGAGTATCAGGACTACTCGGCTTCGGCCGCTGTTTCAGCCTGCTCGGATGGGCGCCTTCACCGCATCGCCGAGGCTGCCCGCTGGGCATCGCTTCGTTAGACCAAAAGGACGACGTGCAGATCGCCGGTTCGGTCTCCAAGAGGACCGACTACGTGGTGATGGGCGCGCAACAACCGTGGTGAAGTTGGAAAACAACAGCCAATTTCCGGAGCTCGGAACTTCCGCTTTTGGCTACAAGCAGACATCCAGAGGCCCAAAATCGACTTCCGCTGTACCCCCGAAAGCCGACATTCTCGTGGCCGTCACTGACTTCCGGTTGTGACCCGACTCGGACATTACGGCTTGGCAGTCCGACCCTTCCGCTGCCATCATCCTGTGGACAAGGGAGCGGACGGTTCATGGCCAGCGATA
>JAPULF010000090.1 GCA_027295245.1 Planctomycetota bacterium | reverse complement strand
AGCGCTCGGGAATCCGCGCTCCTGGAGTTATGGCAGTCGAAATCGATCGGGGCGATACGGTCGGGGGAATGGAGCACGATGCCGCTTTGCCCGTCATGCGACGAATGGCATCGTCCGTGAACGGGGCTAGGATGTCGCTTCGGTTCGCTATTTGCCGCGGCCCGCCAGGATGGCCATCACACCGGTGACGATCGAAAGCAGTATCAAACTGACGAATACCGCGATGTAGACGGTGCCGCCCGAGATCGGGTCGATGATGGTCGCCGGCCAGACGCCCTGGATTTGGGCGGAGGTGACGAGTCCGACCAGCAGCATTCCGAACAGGCCGAGGACCATGCAGATGTTCAGCGGTACGGAACCGGCCATGGCGCTCACGGCCCGGCGGGTTGTTGCGCCGGGCATTCCGGTTTCGAAGGCGGCCTCGGCGGCGGCGACGTCGGCCATGCCGGAGTCGGCGACATCGGCCACGATGACGTCGTCTTCGAGTGCGGGTTCGGATTCGGTATCGGCGACCTCGGTGGGTGAGATCACATCGAGGATTTGACCGAGACTGGTGTCGTCGCTTTCGCGGGTGAGGTCGAGCAGGCCGCTGCCGCTGCCGACGGCATCGAAGTCCTCGACGGCGGGGGCATCATGGGTCTTGCCCATGGGGTCGGAGTCGATGTCCATTTCATCGTCATCGAAGACGCTGATGCCGGCGCTGGTGATTCGGGTGTCTTCCTTGGCCTTTTTCTCGACGTCGTCCGCGCTTTCCAGCTTGATTACGTCGGAACCGGAGAGGCCGAGGTCGACCGCGGAGTCCGCCGAAGAAAGGCTCGCGGTGTCGCCCTGCACGCCGTCGGTGGGGAGTAGGCCGATCTCCGAGGTCAGTTCATCGGTTGAATCCTCTTTGGGGGCGGCCGGCAATTGGTCGGGGATGTCACCGAGTTCGATTGCTTGCGGCTCGGTTGCAAGCGGGCTGATGTCTTCGACCGGAGAGACCGGTGAAACACCCGCCGCACTGTCGTCGAGGACGGAGATACCCGACGATGAATCGGCCAGGCTGGAGAGGGCCGACGCGAAGGAGTCGGTTTCGTCGGGCTGGCCGGCATCGATCAGGGGCTCGTCGGTCATCGCCAGGTCGACAACGCTGCTGCCTTCCTTGGCGGACATCCGCTCGATCTCTTCCGACCGAAAGAACACCTTGCCGCCATCCCGTACCTCGCTCAGGCGGCCTTCCGCCACCATCGCCTTGACGTCCTCGGCGGTTACGCCGAGTCGCTCGCAAACCTGTTCCACCGTCAGAAACTCACTTGCCATGATTGCAATCTCCCAGTACCGAATCCGCCTCGCACGTTTTCAGGGCAGATCCAGCCGGTCTTCCTCTTTCCTGTCCACGTCGAGCGGATCGATCGGCACGTGTATGCCGAGGCCGGTCTCGTCGTTGTCCTGCGAGCCTGCAAGGCCGGCGATGCGGTTCTTGCTGCGACGGGCCCTGTCGAGCATGAGCTTGACCTCTTCGAGGGTCGGCTCGTCGCAGTTCCAATCCTCCAGATATCGATCGAAAACGAAGGACCGGGCCGCCGCAAGCCGGAGCTTTCGGGTGCTCGCGAGGTATTCGTAGACCCAGACGTTTCCGGCGTCGAAGTCCATAATCCAGAGCCCGGTTCGATTCTTGTCGAGCGGTCCGATGAATGCGTAGATTCCGCGGGCGCCCGCCATTTGCGAATCGCCATAGGCCCGCTGGAGCAGCGAGAATTTTCCGGCGGGTCGCATCAGGAGGCTGGTGGCGATGACCGCCAGCAGGACGACGATCAGCCACAAGGCGGTTGCGATCCGTCGGTCTCGTGCCGGCGGAGTCACATTGGTCGATCCACTTTCAGGTGCGTGCATAATGCATTCCCGTAATGTCCCCCGGTCGTACTCGATTATTCGAGCGGTTACCCCGCATCAGATTATACACATTTCATGGCGTCTTGCTCAACCTCGATCTAGGGGCTGCGACAAGCGGCTGAGGGCTGGCTATACTGCCGATCCTATGTCGAAGGCCCTCTTGAGCGAGCCGGTTCGGTGTTTTTCGAGGACGATCGAGCCGCCGATCGATCGATCCGGCCTGCGAAGGGCGGTGGCCGCTTTTCCGGACGGTGTCATGCTCGAATCGGTCGCGGTTGGGCCTTCGTTCGGCCGGTTTTCGGTATATGCCCTCGAGCCTGTCCGCGTCCGGGTGACCGGGCGGGGCGATCCCTTCGACTTGATGAATCGGACGTTTCGGCCGTGGAGTCCGGTGATTTCCGATGTGGATTTGGCTTTTCCACCGGGCTGGATCGGATATCTGTCCTACGAATCGGGTCGTTTTGTCGAGCCCACGGGATCTTGCCGGCGGCTCAACCATCCGTTGCCGATTGCGTGCTGGAGCCTATTCGATACCTGGCTGGTCCATGATTCGGTCGAAGGGCAGTGGAAGGCAGTCGCGACGGAATTGCCGGCAAGGGTGGCCCGTTGCGAACGGCCCCCCGCATCGGCTCGGCTCGACTCCCTGGAGCAATTCGCGCGAGAGGTCAAGCCGGGCGGCCTGGGGCGACACGGACCGGCCGCCGATCATGTCGCGGGCAGATGGAACACGTCGAGGTTCGAATATGTCGAAAAGGTGCGGCG
Organism: Planctomycetota bacterium; assembly: GCA_027295245.1. Classification (GTDB taxonomy): domain Bacteria; phylum Planctomycetota; class Phycisphaerae; order UBA1845; family UTPLA1; genus JAPULF01. The sequence continues at coordinate 2,410 of JAPULF010000090.1, read as the reverse complement.
GGCCCTCGATTATGTTCGGGCGGGGGACATTTATCAGGTGAACATCGCCCGGCGATATCGGGCGCCGTTGCAATGGCATCCGATCGAAGTATATCAACGTCTTTGTGAATCCAATCCGGCCCAATACGCGGCGTATTTGCCGGTGCGGCAATCGGCGACCGCGGGCATGGCCCGTGCGATCCTGTCTTCGTCGCCGGAGCTGTTTCTGGGGGTTTGCGGTCGTGACGTGGTTACGCGGCCCATCAAGGGGACGCGGCCGCGGGTCGGCGAGGGGGAGGCGGATCGGGCCGCCCGCAGCATGCTCGCTGCGAGCGAAAAGGATCGGGCGGAACTGAACATGATCATCGATTTGGAGCGCAACGATCTGGGCCGAGTGTGCGAGTACGGATCGATTCGGGTGGAGAGCGACGGGGAGCTCGAGACGCTTCCGACCGTATTCCATCGCACCGCAACGGTGGTCGGGCGGTTGCGCGACGATGCCGATTGCATCGATCTCGCAAGGGCGGCCTTCCCGGGCGGATCGATTACGGGGGCGCCGAAGGTGCGTGCGATGCAGATCATCGACGAGTTGGAACCTGATCCGCGCGGGGCGTATTGCGGGGCGATCGGGTACATCGGACTCGACGGTCGCATGCGACTCAATCTCGCCATTCGCACGATCTCGGTCGTTGACGGGCACGCGGAAGTCGCCGTCGGCAGCGGAATCGTCGCCGATTCCGATCCCGACGAGGAATTCCGCGAGACCCAGGCGAAGGCCCGGGGCATGCTATCCGCGCTCGGAGTCGAGCCGGCGCTGGAATCGCCCGGCCGGCGACCCGCGGACGGGTGCGTGGCATGAGCGAGCAGGTTTATCTGAACGGCGAGATCGTTCCGGCGGCCCGTGCCGAGGTTTCAGTCTTCGACGCGGGTTTTACGCATGGGGCCGGGATCTTCGAAACGATGCGCGTGTACGGCGGCCGCGTGATGCGATTCAAGAGCCATATCGAGCGGCTCAATCGCTCGATCGCGACGCTCGAAATGCAGATAACGATTTCACGGGAGGCGATCTCCGCGGGCGTCAATGAGCTGCTGGAGGCCAATCGGCTTCGCGAGGCGCGCATTCGCCTGACCGCCACGCCGGGCAGCATTCCGCGACCGGGCCAACCGGTGGTTTCCGCTCCGCCGACGATCCTGATTACCGCGACCGCGCCGCAACAGTATCCGCCGGAACTGTACCAACACGGGATGCGGGTCTGCATCTGCCCGTACAAGGAAAGCCGGTTGAATCCACTTGCGGGGCACAAGACCCTGGCGTATCTGCCGCGACTGATGGCGCTGAAGGAGGCGGCCGATCGCAAGTGCCACGAATCCCTGTGGTTCACCACGGAGAACAGGTTGGCCGAGGGGTCGGTTTGCAACGTGTTCCTGGTGCGAAACGGCGTGCTTCAAACGCCGCCGCTAGACACGCCCGTTTTGCCGGGCACGGTGAGAAACTGCGTGATCGAACTGGCCAAACAGTCTTCGATTTCCGTGGAGGAGCGGCCTCTCGACATCAACGAGCTGTTGGAATCGCCGGAGGTGTTTCTTACCGGCAGCGTTTTGGAGATCATGCCGGTTACCGCGATCGAGCGCCACACGGTGGGCAGCGGCGTGCCAGGGGAGATGACCCTGAAACTGACGGGGCTGTACCGGGACTTGATCGAAAAGGAGTGCCGGTCGGATGGCTAAGTTGAAACGGCGGAGCGTCACCGTTCGGGACCTTTGCGATGTCATGGAGTTGATCGCGCCGTGCCGGGCGGCCGCGTCGTGGGACAATGTCGGGCTTTTGGCCGGCGATCCGGTCCGAAAACTGGATCGGGTCATGTTGACGATCGATTTCACGCCCGACGTGCTCGAGGAGGCGCGTCGCGCGAGAGTGAGCGCGGTCGTGTCGTACCATCCGCCGTTGTTTCGGCCCGTCAAGCGCTGGGTGGCCGATCCGACGACCCAAGAGGGTGTGGTTGCCGAAGCGATGGCCTGCGGCATATCGATCTATTCACCGCATACGGCGTTGGATTCGGCGGTGGGAGGGACCAACGATGTCCTAGCGGCGATCGCCGGATTGAAGGATGTTGGGCCGTTCGAGGCTGTCGCGGGCGGGCCGGTCGAGTGCAAGCTCGTGGTCTTCGTGCCGCCCGGTGACGTTGACCGGGTCGCGGACGCCGTTTTCGATGCCGGTGCGGGTCGGATCGGGGCGTACGAGAAATGTAGCTACCGCCTGCGAGGCGAAGGCACGTTTTTCGGAACGGAGGCGACCGATCCGGTGGTGGGCCGCCGCGGACGACTCGAACGGGTGGACGAAATGCGTCTGGAGGTCATCGTTCCGAAGAACCGCATAAATGACGTTGCGGCCGCCGTTCGCCGGGCTCATTCATACGAGGAGCCGGCATTT
>JAPULF010000009.1 GCA_027295245.1 Planctomycetota bacterium | reverse complement strand
AATTCCGCCGAACACCGATCGGCCCTCTTGGGTCCAGTCGCTTAAAAGGAACTCGGCCAACCCGCGACGAAAGGCGCCGGACTGCCGCTTCCACAACCCGAAGCGAACAAAGCGACTCGCAAGTCTCATTCTTGCAATTGGGGCTTCGCTCCCTTGCTCGCGACACCCACCCCGAACAGAGTGGCGTACGGCGTCTGCCGATTCCCGAGCCCAAAGTCCCGGATCGGACGAAGGCCCGCTTCAATCATTCGATCAAACAGAGCCGGGTCGATCGACTCCCAGAAGCCGTAGCGAGACGTCCGCAGGCGATGCATCTCCGACCAATCGACGTACACGAAGTCATAGTCGTGCTCCCTGAGCCACCCCATCAACGCGCCGGCCGAGAGACGCTCGGCGGCCTCGGCGAATGGGTTCCGGTTGAATACCACGCAATAGTCCGCCCCGTTTTGAAGATAGAATCGTCGGGCGTCGCCGATCATCAGGATGCGACGTCCGGCGGCCAGGTGCTCGTTCAGAACGGGTAGGTGTGCCTGGCCCCCCCATTCGCCCCGTTTGATCATGTCCAGCGTGGCGACCGCGTTCGGTGCAATGTCCAGTGTGTGGTATTCCCGAAAGAATACGAGAGTCGACCGTGTGTTGAATGCCGCGATCAGCACGATCGCGCCCGCCGTAAGGATCCTGGTGTTCGTTCCCAGGAGCGGCGGCCAGCTTCGCCCCAACAGCACTGCCGCGGGAACGATCAACCCGACCGCGAAGCGCCCTGCCAGGTGGGTCATCGAGAGCCAGGCGACGAAGCCGACCGCGATCATCAGCCAACACGCCGGACCGCCGATGTCATCCGCCGCCGCCGTGGAATCGTCGGTTGTCGCCGACTTGCGACGTCGCGCCAGCATAGAGAAACCGCCCAACGCCATCGACAGCGGAATCACCGGGCCGAACATCTTCGAACCGATGACCTCGTGCCAAAGCCGCGTCAGCCGGCCGCCGATGGATCGATGGGCCGGGTCGGGAAGGTGTCCTTCGTGCCAGCGTGCCGCCCCGTCGTCGTTCCAGACGCCTGCCCGTTCCGGCATCACGCTTCGTGCCAGCGGGAATACCGGGTTGCCCGTGTTGACCGTGTTCCGAATCAACCAGGGTCCGAACGTCACGGCGCACGCGGCGATGAATATCAGCGACCACACCGGCCTGCGAGGGTTTCGCCGCAACGACAACCACAAGCACGCGACCGCCAGCGGCAACAGGATCATCACAACGGCCGTGTATTTACATCCGCAGGACAGGCCCGCCGCCAGTCCGGACACGGTCAACCACCTGCCGGTTGAGCCGTCTTGTTCGCGCGACGCCCGAATCATCGCCGCCAGGGCTAGCGCCGCGAAAAGCAGCATCGCGTTTTCGACGTATGCGATTCCCGAGAGGTATGTCAGAAAGGGAACGGTCGCCGCCGCGATTGCGGCGATGACCCCCGCGGCCGGACCATATTCTCGTCCGGCGAGCCAGATCGTCGCAACCGCCAACATACCCAGAAAGGCGTTGAGCAATTGGGCGCTGAAGACCGCGCTGACCGGATCGTCGTGCAGCACGATCGTAAGGAGATAGAGCATTTCGACATTGAACGGAAAGTTGCCGTAGATGTTGTGCGGCAGGTATTCGATTCGCCCGGCCTCGAAGTACTCGCGAGGGGCGCCCAGGTGATACTCCAGCACGTCGTATCCGTTGCCTTCCGGCGGCCACAGGATCCCGGGCGGAATCGTGGCGGCGGCCAGGGCAAGTACCCCGAATACGATGACCGTCAGCCACAGCCATCGGATCCAGGGCTCGGTTTCTTCCGCCCGTGCGGCCGAGGAGCCGCCCATCAATACGCAAACGCGCCACACGCCGGAAATCGCAAGAATCGCCAGCAAGACGATCCACGCCGTCCGGTCGAGGATGCCCGACGATCCGAGGCCGAGCATGAGCAACGAAAGCGCCCCGAGTCCGAGGCCCGCGCCGCCGATGATCTGCCATGCCGCATCGGCATGATGCAACCTGAGACCGCGAAAGATCCACAATCCCAATCCCGTCGCCGCCGCCACGATCGCCGCGGCCACCGGTCCATCGACGAACACAGTCCGCAGGCTTTCCGGTGACGCCAGTCCCAGGGCGACGAGGATTCCCGCAATCACGATCAGTGCGATGCTGCCCGCCCGGGGACGTCGCATGAAGCTCGAACGCCGCGCGTCATTGGATGCGACTTGCATTCAAGGATCGTAAGCCGAAACGGACGGGAATTCGATTTGACGGCTGGATGGCACGGACGGCCCGTCGAGGCTACGGACCGCGTTTGAAGCCACAGTCACGTGCGATTTTTTTCCTTCTCAACACATTCTTGGTACATACGGCAATAGCTTTCGTACCGTGCAGGGTCGATATCGCCATTCTCGACGGCCGCAAGGATCGCGCAGTCGGCCTCGTGAGTGTGCGAGCAACTGGGGAATCGGCAATTGGGGACCAGGCCGACAAATTCCTTGAAGTAGGCCTCGAGTTCCTGGGACGGAACCCGCGTCAGTTCAAACTGCCGGATTCCCGGTGTGTCGACCACATATCCGCCGAAAGCCCACTTCAGCAGGCAGGAGGTGGTCGTCGTATGGCGACCTCGGCCGAGGTCGGTCATTTCACCCACCTATCGCGACAGGTTTCGATCCAGAGAATTGAGCAGCGAACTCTTGCCGACGCCGCTGGGTCCTACGAAGACCGAGGTTTGATCGCAAAGGGTATCGCGCATTTCGTTGAGCCCGCGGGGTTCGGTCACGCTGGTGAGCAACGCCGTGTAGCCGATCCGTGTGTAGCGGGCCGCGACCTCGGCGGCGACGCCGTCTCGATCCAGGTCGGACTTGTTGATGCAGATCACCGGCCGCATGTCGCCGATGTGGACCGCCACCAGGTAACGGTCTATCAGGTGGGGTCGCAGCGTCGGTTCGTCCGCCGCCATACAAATGACCGCGCAATTCACATTCGCCGCGATGACCTGGTCTCGACGGTCGTAGTGGCGTGTCAGCGTGGTGATCCGATCCGCCACCTCTTCGATGACCCCTTCCGCCATCTCCTTAGACTCGCTCACCTTGCGGCTTCCGCCCCCCACTGCGGAAAACCGCACGCGATCCCCGATCGCGACCGGGTGACGTTCGCCGATCAGCCGCGTTCTCAACAGTCGCCGGACGGTGCAGGCCCACACCTCCTGGCCGTCGTCCACCTCTGCCACGAGACCGCGCATCGCAACGACTGTCCCGCGCCGCCAGGTCGCCTCGTCCGTTTCGTCGCCGACGATGATGGTGCGTTTTCTGGACAGGTCGCCCTTGGCCCGGACGCTCTCGGACTTTCGGGCGTCGTCCTGTTCGATCGCGCCCTCTTCGAACCGCTTCGTCCAGGCGCTCTTGTCGCGAACGCTCTTACTCCGATTGCGACGAAGGTCTACACGAACCTTCTTGCCGCGTTTGCGAGGTCCGCCGGACTTTTTACCCGCCACGCGATGGCTCCACGCTCGTTGGGCGGCCGGTAGCAGGTTGAGATGTTTGGGTGGTGGGGCCGGAACTCGGCACCAGTTTGGACGCCTTGGCGCCCGATGGGCTGCTCGCAGTGCCGCTCGGAGCGCCGCGGGCCGCGCGGAGCGAGAGGGTGAATGCCACGAATTGTCGGTTTGCAGCCCCTCCGTCGACCCAGCCGAACGACGTGGGCGCACTGCCCCTTGTCGTTGACTGTTTCCCGAGTTCGCCCCGGCGTTTCGCGTCAACCGTCTTCGTAGAGCCGGCGCGTCGGCCTCCGACTATGCTCTTTTCGAATCCTTCGCGTTTGGCGGGTGCCGGTCGGTTGGAGTCGTCGGGCTTCGAGCCCTTCTTCGCGAGTGCGGCGCCGTCTGCTGGTTGTGACTTATCAACGCCACGGTCCTTGAAACGGAGTTCGTCCTCTTCACTTGACCGAACGGCCTTCTTCAAGGGCTTGACGGGGTCCGTTTCGCGTTTCAGGTCCGATTCGTCATCGTCACGTGCGTCCGCCTCGTATGCACTATCAGTGAGTTCGATCTCGGACGCGGCGAGCTCTCGGCCCATCGATTCGTCGAAACTCAGCTTGATGGAGGCATCGCGGGCCGACCGATTCATGGCGTAGCCCAATGTGCGGCTGCGGGGCGCCATGACGACAACGTTTCCGGCGTCGTTCAGGTCTTTCACGGCCTGCCCATTGGCTACGACCCTCAGAGTGCCCGCCGACTCACCGGCCGCGTCTTGCACTTCCAGCAGCAACGCCTCCAGGTCCTCTTGGGGCATGTTGAGGAGGTACACTTCTTCGTTCTGGTCTGCCATGGGGCGGTAGTTCATTTCCGGCTCGCCTCTAACGACGAATGCTTGACTCGGTGAAATCGGCTCTGCCAACTGCTGTATTCCCACGATCGGGAGCCGGTTCTTCGAGGCAAAGGTGGTCACGGCTTTGGCCATGGCTTGTTGTGTGGACTCGTTGGAAAGGACTTCCACCGTATTGCTCACCGTCCCAAATGGAACTCGTTGTAGCACATCGTTCGAAAACGTGTGGGTGGCCAATCGCGTTTCGAAATCGTCCTTGGCGAACGCCGGAACGGTCACCGTGGGTGCGGATTCCTCGAATCCATTCTGTACAGGCATGTCGGTCAGGCCCGGGGCGGCCCGATCGAGCCCGGCACGCAGGGTCGCAGTCTTCTTATGAACCTCCATGCCCAATCTCGAGGAATCCGATTCGGTGGCATCTGACAAGGGTTGGACCGTGCTGACGACGGCGTTTTCGGCCGGCGCCGCGGCGTTGCCATTGACCAAGTGGTCGGTTGGGCCGATCGAGGACTCCGGC
>JAPULF010000089.1 GCA_027295245.1 Planctomycetota bacterium | reverse complement strand
GCCGAGGCGATCATCTTCGTTCCGCTCTTGTGGATGGCAAACGAGTACGCACCGGGCGTGATCGGCAGCGCCGCTCTTACCACGATCATCGGGTTTACGGGGCTGACCGCGATCGCTTTCGGAACCGGAAAAGATTTCTCTTTTCTCGGCGGCCTTCTCAAATGGATCGGATTTTGCGCCCTCGGGCTGATCGTGGCGGCCGTATTTTTTGATCTTACGCTCGGCTCGTGGTTCTCGATCGGCATGATCGCGTTCGCCGGCGGTGCGATTCTCTATGACACCTCGAACGTGATTCGCCGCTACCCCGAGGAACGGTACGTCGGCGCCGCCTTGGAACTGTTCGCCTCCGTGGCCCTCATGTTCTGGTATGTGCTGCGACTCTTTATCGGGTCGCGCAATTGACGGTCCCGGCTTGATGGTAGTCATTCGCCGGTCGGTTTGTCCGCGAGTCGCGCCCACGTATCGGCAACGAGTTCTTCAATCCGGGCGTACGGCTCGATGAACTCGATGCGGCCGTCGAGGAACAGCACCGACGAGCCGCCCTCGTGGCATCCCGGTTTCTCGTAGATCAGCACGTTGTCCGGATCGTCATCGGTTGTTTGCCCTTCAATATACTGATAGCACTCGTACGGATCTTCGCTGACGAAATCGCCGCCCACGCAAAAAAAGTCGTCGATCGAGACGTCGCCTGACTGGATCGCCGTCTCGAAGTCTGGCGGATAAGCGGAGTCGTTGGCCACGGCGTATCGCAACATTCCTTCGCGAACCACAATCAGGTTTTCATAGCAGGCGGAACGACTGATCCACGGGCCGATAGCAGAATACAGTACGAAGGGAAGGATGAGGCTTACGGCCCCGGCGAAGATTCCGGTGATTGCCATGCCCTTGCCGCGAAAGCGCTCCGGTTCGTCTCGCAATTGGACTAACGCGACGATGCCCAGTATCACCCCAACCAGGCCGATGATCGGGAAGCAGGACGTGATAATGCCTACAAGACCGCACAGCAGGGCGGCTATGGCCAAGCCGTTTGTTTTCTTTTGCGGCGTCTGGGGAGGCGGCTGCGATGCTGCCGGATGGGTCGGTGGATCAGCGATCGGCACCTTCACGACTTGAGCGCAAACCGGACATCGAACCGGCGCGCCGGGCATGCCGGCGGCTGCGATTTGCCTGCCGCACGATGGACAGGGGAACGAATTGGGAGCAGTAGACACGTTCGTCGTCTCCGGTCCACGAACCGAGGGTCGGCTCGCTGCGCCGCCTGCTTTCACCATTGACGCTCTTCGAGAACCGACCCTACAATCGCCCGGCGCATCGTAATCGTACCCCCGCCCCCGGCCGCCCGCAACGGAGTGCATACCATGCCGTTCAAGAAAGCAAGTCGCCTCGAGGCGCTACCGCCGTACCTTTTCATCGAAATCGATCACAAGAAACGTGCCGCCATCGCGGCCGGCAGGGATGTGATCGACTTCGGCGTCGGCGATCCCGACCGGCCGACGCCCAAGTTCATCATTGACCGCATGGCCGAGGCTATTTACGACCCGGCCAATCATCCCTATCCGCACGACGCCGGCGCTCCCGAATTCAAATCCACTGCCGCGGACTGGTTCGCCCGGAGGTTCGGCGTCAAGGTCGATCCCGACCGAGAAGTGCTGACCTTGATCGGTACCAAGGAAGGGCTGGGGCACCTGCCGCTGGCGGTCGTCAATCCCGGCGACCGGACGCTCGTGCCGCAGCCCGGCTACCCGGTTTATCAGTCAGCCAGCATCTTTGCCGGCGGCCGACCCCACATCATGCCGCTCACGGAGGAAAACCGGTTTGTTCCGGATCTCGATGCAATCCCGGAGGGGATTCTGAAAGAAACATCGTTGCTATTCGTGAACTATCCGAACAATCCGACCGGCGCCGTCGCGGATCTCGCGTTTTATGAACGCTGTGTGGCTTTGGCCCGAGAGTACGACTTCGTCATCTGTTCCGACGCGGCCTATTGCGAAATGTCATTCGAAGACGGCGACCGGCCGCATTCGGTCCTGGAGGTCCCCGGCGCCGGTGAAGTCGCCGTCGAACTTCACTCCCTCAGCAAGACATTCAACATGACCGGCTGGCGTCTCGGATTCGCGGTCGGAAACCCCGAGGTCCTGGCGGCCCTGGCCAAGATCAAGGGCAACATGGACTCCGGACAATTCAATGCCATCCAGCAAGCCGGCGTCACCGCGCTCCGCAACATTGACGGACCCGAGATCGCCGGCATCCGGGATCTGTACAGGCAACGCCGCGATCTTCTGGTGCCCGGCCTCAACCGCCTCGGGTTCGAAGTCCGAACGCCGCGGGCCACGTTCTATGTTTGGGCCCGTTGCCCGAACGGACTCGACTCGATGACCTGCGCCGCCCGAATGCTGGACGAGGCCGCGATCGTCGCCGTGCCGGGTGTCGGATTCGGGGCCGCGGGCGAAGGCTATGTTCGATTCGCGCTGACCATCGAAGCCGAACGCGTTGCCGAGGCGCTGGATCGGCTGGCTGGACTCCAATGGTAGAAGCCGAACGGAACAAGCACGTCGCATACGTCGGGTTGGGCTCCAACATGGGCAACCGCGAGAAGAACATCGCTGCCGCCTTGAATTCCCTCGAAAGCACGCGTGGCATCAACGTAACGAAGGCATCCGCCCTGTACGAAACCGAACCCGTGGGCGGCCCGCCCGGACAGGATTCGTTTATCAATGCCGTGGTCCGGGTGGAGACGACGCTCACCTCCCGACGACTGCTGGCAGTCTGCCTGAACATAGAGGATTCGCTCGGCCGCAAGCGGTCGGTTCGCTGGGGCCCCCGGACGATCGACCTGGACTTGCTGTCGTTCGACGACGAGATTCGGGCTTCGGCCAAACTGATGCTTCCGCATCCCCACATGCATACACGCCGCTTCGTCATGGAGCCGCTGGCCGAAATCGCTCCCGACTTCGTTCACCCCACCCTGGAGCAGACCGCCGCCGAGATTCTGGACGGACTTCCCGAATTCACCGGCGGGCACGATTAGCGCAGTTTGACGAATGCCGCGGGGGTTTGATCAGGGTCGTCGCGATCGAGGAGCCCGTTCGCCGGGAGATCACAAAGAACGGCGTGAATCGACTTCGTCCGGCGCGTCGATCCACGCGAAGATCCCTCGATCGGGGGTATTACGATTCAGACTTTGAGTTGTCGCAGTTGGGGCTTGGGTCCACTGCACAGGAGTCGGCACTTTCGTCCCGGCCGCATTGGGTCGGATCGCCGACTGCTCGGTCGCATTCGTCTCGCATCGAGTCAACTTGATTGGCGATCGACTCGATCGATCGGGCGTCGGAATCGTCGCAGGCGTTGACGTTGGGTCGATCGGTCTGCGCGCAGGCCTCGGAAGACTCGACGTCCACGGACTCGGCGCATTCGGCTCGCATCGATTCGAGCCGCGTTACGAGCGATTCGAGCATGTCCCTGCCCCCGGATCCCTCACTGTCGAGCGCCGACTTGGCCAGCGCCAGCGACTCGGTCAGCTTCTTTAATTCGCTTCGCTTCAGCGCCTTCATGGACTCGACCGATCGCCAGAATGCATCGTAGAAACCCTTGAACTCGTCCTTTCGCCGAAGCGGCCTCCGTTTCGGAAACCGGCCTCGTGCCAAGACGCCGAGAAGCCCTTCAATCACGAAAATGGGACCGTAGATGCGATGCGTTACGATCATGGCCCAAAGCCCCAGGCCGGCGCCCAGCAAGGCCGCGAATCCCAGGCTGGTGGCCAATACGATGGGGGCGCTCGACACGGACGCGACCGCGCTCGGATTGGTTTGGTGCAGGATGGTGGCCCGGGCTCTGCTGTGAAGGACGCCGAACAGCACCGAACTCAGCAACGACGACGCAATGAACACGCCGAATACGATCGACAAGGTGTACTTCCACTGAAACGCGGCGTTGACAACATACGACCGCCGAAATCGTGCTCGTTTGCCGGCACGATTGTTGTTTGAAGTGGCATCCATCTGTTGTCGTCCTCCTAGGATCGGGCGGCCAAGGGTCGATGATGGCCGCTTCCGCACGGCGCAATCCCGAACCCGTCCACAGGCGCGTCGGCTTGATGTGAGGAACAGATTAGATCTCTGTCCGATTCAACGCGCCACCTCGATCACCGGTTTGTCAGTCACCGTTTCGGACGTCATGCAGCGGTTCGGTTATCGGTATTCTCACCGGCGAGTCGCCGCCTATCCCGGCCGTGCGCCGGGGATGTTCCACGCTACACCAAAGCAACTCCACCGGTACCCCATGTCACCGTAATGAACGTCCGGGACGAGTAGAATTGTGCTGCCGGGTCCGGTCCAAGTGATGATCGTTGGTGGGGGGGTTGGAGCGACTAGACCAGCGCCGAGCCCGGACCGCGTCCTTCGCTCTGGTCGCGTGTCCCGCGCAGGTTCAGGATCAGTTCGATTTCACCGGTCCGGCGTCCCAGTTTCCGGCCGATCTCGACCGGTGACAGTCCTTGATCCGCCAAATCGTAGATTGCCTGAAAGCGATCATCCGTGCCCGATCTTGGTGCGGGGACAGTCGGAGGCGGCTCGGGCCGTTTTGCGTCTCGACTCGATTCGGAGTCCGATCGCGGGTAGTCGAGAAGCGTCCGCAGCGCGATGATTCGCTTATCGGCATCCGCGATGGACTGTTCGAGCTTGGCGTACTTGGTATCGATCTGGGCATTGATACGACGCGAAAGCTCTTCGAGCTGTACCATCAGGTGCTGGAGGTCGCGAGGCAGGCCCGCACCGGCATTCGATTCGGTCGCCGTATCGGGACGGGGCGTTGGGGTGGTCGAGTCCGGCGACCGTCGTCTGCGCATGTTCAACACACCTACGATAATGAGGATGACCGCGGCCAGGATCGCGATTTGCTGTGCGGTCATGCCGCCGAAGCGATCGGCCAAGGTACCGCCCCATGCAATCGTGCAGTCAAGCATCATCATTCCCGGGCCTCATGCGAAGCCCGCCACACGCGTTCGGCCTCGAACATCGTGTCGCGAAGCCCGACGCCGTGCTCCCGTGACGCCCTGGCGCAGTCTTCGTACTCCGGCGACACTTTCACAACTCGGCCGCCGCGCCGTCCGATCTTGACGTGGATCGGTCCGAACCGAGTCTCGACCTCTTCGCTCGACCGGTCGAGCTTGGTTCGTTTGCTACGATGTCGCCGAATGCCGAAGGTGGTGGTCTCTCGAAACAGGACATCCTCGCACGCGTTCACCGTGGCGTCCGTCGCAATGACCGACAACTGAATGCCCGGCCGGTTCTTTTTCATCGTGATCGGCGACGCAAAAACGTCCAGGGCGCCGGCCTCGAAAAGGGCGTCGAATACGTGCCCCACCTGTTCACCGGTTGCGTCGTCGAGATTCGCATCCAGCACGACCACTTCGTCCCGTTCGTTGCTCGTCTCAACCGACTCGCCGACGATCAGGCGCAACACGTTGGGCCGGTTTTTCCAATCTCTGGATCCGGCCCCGTATCCCACGCGTTCGATTCGCATGGCCGGCAACGGTCCGAACCCTTCGGCCAGTGTGGTCAGAATGGCGGCCCCCGTCGGCGTCGTCATCTCGCCGGTCTCGTCCGCCTCCGCCAACGGCACGCCGCGCAGCAACTCCGCCGTGGCAGGCGCCGGCACGGGCATCAGTCCGTGCTCGCATCGAACGGTGCCGGACCCGGTCGGAATCGCGGAGCAATAGATCCGGTCGAGTTGCAGCTCGTGAATTCCCGCGACGGCCCCCACAACGTCGACGATGGCGTCAATTGCACCGACCTCGTGAAAGTGTACTTTTTCGATCGTCGTTCCGTGGACTTTGGCTTCCGCCTCGGCCAGTCGCCTGAACACCCGTTTGGATGGATCCTTCACGCAGACCGGCAAGTCCGATCGATCGATGATTTCGGTGATATGATGCAGATGCCGATGGGTTTGAGACTCGGTCATACGGACTTCAACCTTCGTGGCCGCGAAACCCTGTTTCGGCCCCTCCGTAATGCCGATTTCGTACCCGGCCAGTCCGAGTTTTTCCAATTGGGCCCTCAGAGCATCCGGCGACAGTCCCGACGCCAAAAGGGCCCCGAGGATCATGTCGCCGCTCGCCCCGCCAAAGCAGTCGAAGTATCCAATCCTCATGGTGTCATCCGAGGCCGAATCCGATGCGGCATCGAAAGCCTACGGCAACATCTGCATGCCCGCAACGAAGTCGCACGGGGCATCCTGCTCTTGCGTACGGACGCCTGGATCTGCCGATAAACGGTGGTTGGCTTCGTCCGAGCGGACCCGCCGAACTCGATGACTTGTGCTACAATTCCCTGATGCCTCATACCCACGAAGATGGAATTCGAGTCCGAATCGGCATACGCATCGATCCCAGGCTGGGCACGTGCTTGTTGGCGTTGACGATTGCGATGTTGTGGCCCGGCTGTGACGACCGGGAACAAGAGCAGATCCGTACGTATCGGGCGCCGAAACCTCCACCCGCCGCCGGAAGCGCGACCGGCGTGATGCAGTGGGACCGACCCCAAGGATGGCGAAGCGTGCCCAACCCCGAGGCTACGGGATTCGCCTCTATGCGATTGGCCACTCTGGCGGCCGGCGAGGGCGACAACCAGATTGAGGTAGTCATCAGTCAACTGGGCGGAGATGGTGGCGGACTGATCGCCAACATAAACCGCTGGCGCGGACAGGTCGGGCTGGAACCATCGACCGATCCGGAACGCAGCAGAATTGAGGCCCGCGGGGCGCAAGGGATATTCGTCGACTTGGCTGGATCCGCACCCGAGGGCTCGTCGGCGGAGTCGACTCGCATGTTGGCCGCAATATTCCCGGGCGCCGATCGAACCTGGTTCATCAAGACGACCGCCACGCGGGACCGACTCGACGCTCATTTCGAGGGCTTCATGTCCCTGTGTCGCTCGGTTAGATTCGGCGAGGCGCCGCCTCCCGAGCGTGCGTCCCAAGCCCTGGTTGCCGAGGCCCCGGCGTCCGGATCCCCGCAACGCGGAGGTCCGACTTGGAGCCTGCCCAACGGCTGGGAGCGTGATGCACAGCCAGCCACCATGTCCCTGGCTTCATTCCGAATACGGGGCGGAGGACAGGAGGCGAGAGTAACGATTACACCCCTGAATACGCCGCCGAACCTGCTCGGCAACGTCAATCGCTGGCGGGGCCAGGTTAACTTGGGGCCGCAGGCGAGCCTGAGCGAGGATCCGCCGAAGTCGCTGCCAGTTGACGGCCAACCGGGATACTACGTGGATCTGAAGGGCGCGCAGCTTCATACGCTGGGCGTGATTGCGACGCGCGGAAAGACCACGTGGTTTTACAAGTTGTCCGGACCGGACCCGCTGGTGAGCGAACAAACCGCGGCGTTCGAGTCCTTCGTGGGGTCGATCCGTTTCGAGGGGGATTCCGGTGCCTAGCGTCGTCAAGAAGACACTCGGTGGCCTGGCGTCGCTCAAGCTCACCGTTGCGCTGTTTGCGATGGGCATTTTCATCGTCTTGGCGGGGACGGTTGCACAAATCGACAAGGGCATTTGGACGGTCGTCCACGAATACTTCCGCTGTTACATCGCCCGGATCGACCTGAAGATATTCTTTCCGCGCGCCTGGGACGTTCCCGGCTACTTCTATTTTCCCGGCGGCTGGCTGATCGGGGCCGCCCTGATGATCAACATCGTTTCGGCCCACGCGGCCCGGTTCAAACCCAACGCCCGGGGTCCCCGCCTCGGTCTGGGCCTCCTGTTTCTCGCCGGCGGGTCCCTGCTCACGTGGCTGATCATCATCGGAGTCTTCACAAAGGAGATTGCCGCCACCGAGGGCGACGCTTTCTGGCGGGTACTGGTGCGACTTGCACAGGGCGGTGGGGCGGCCGTCCTGCTGCTGATCGGGTGCGGGCTCGTGTTCCGTAAACGGGCCGGCATCGTGCTGCTCCACGGCGGGGTCATCCTGTTGCTCGTTCATGAGGTATTCACGGGCATGGCCGCCACGGAAGGGCAGATGAGAATCGAAGCAGGCGAATACGTGAACTTCACGTACGACAGTCGCTCCGTCGAGTTCGCCATAATCGATCGGGAACATCCTGAATTCGACGATACCGTCGTGGTTCCGGGCTCTATCCTTGCGCGTGTTGGATCCATCAAAGACAAACTGTTGCCGTTCGACATTGAAGTGCTCGAGTTCATGAAGAATTCCAGTTTTGCAAACGTTGCGGAGGCCGCACACGGCTGGGTCAACCCCGCCACGGTCGGCAATGGGCTCGTCGCGATGTCGGTCGAGCAGCCCGAAGTAAGCGGTGTCGACCCTACACAGACCGTGAATGTGCCGGCGGCATACCTCAAGCTCACGGGAAGAGACGGACGGGACCTCGGTACCTATTTGGCGCACCTGGCGATTCCGAGCCTCCCGAAGCAGACGATATCCATTGGCGGCAAGACGTACGATCTCGACCTGCGGTTTACGCGCTCGTACAAGCCCTATTCGATCCAACTGCTCGAGTTCCGCCACGACAAGTACATCGGCACGGACACTCCCAAAAACTTTTCGGCCCGCGTACGTCTGATCGATAAGAATCGAAACGTGGACCGCGTCGTCAAGATCTGGATGAACAATCCGCTGCGCTACGCCGGAGAAACGTTCTATCAATCGTCGTTCGAACCCGGAGAAAATCTCACGATTCTCCAGGTGGTCCGAAACGACGGATGGATGCTCCCATATTTGTCCTGCATGATCGTCGGCACCGGGCTGGCGACGCATTTCGGAATGAACCTGATCGGTTTCCTGCGCAGAAGGAAGGCGGAATGAAGGGGCCGTCCCGATTACTTCCGGTGCTTGCAGTCGTGGCCAGTC
Source organism: Planctomycetota bacterium (assembly GCA_027295245.1). Lineage (GTDB taxonomy): Bacteria > Planctomycetota > Phycisphaerae > UBA1845 > UTPLA1 > JAPULF01. The sequence goes on along the minus strand of JAPULF010000089.1, from coordinate 2,016 downwards.
TCGGCTGGCTCGGATCGCGGGTCTCGTCGCCGGGCGACTCCGTCGGCGAGATGAAGGTGCGTGAGTTCGGGCGACTGCCGTTGGTGTATCAGGGTCGGGTCAAACCATTCGACACCCTGGCGCGAAACAGCCTCTTGATCATCTCCGACAGGCAGACCTTTGTTGACGATGATGGAAATCGGCAGCCGGCCATCAAGTGGTTGCTCGATGTCATCTCGAATTCACCCGCCGCCGGCGACCACAAGGTCTTCCGCATAGAGAACCTCCAGCTCCAGGCCGCACTCGGACTCGAACCACGGAAGCGATATCGCTACGCGTGGAACGAGTTTCTTCAAAAACTCGGTGATGTCGACCCACAGATTGCGGAGGCCGCGAGGAAGGATCAGGCCGAGCGCGATCTCTTCGACGTGAAGCTGTTGGAATTCTCGAGCAAGACCCAACACTACAGCCTGTTGGCCGAAGCCCATAGCGTGCCCAGAATCGACTTGGACAGCGAAAATGCTCACCTGCAGTTCGCCCATGCCAAGGAACGATTTCACATGATCGACCGACAGGGCCTGGTCCATTCCATTCCGCCGCTGGCCGCAGGTCAGCAATGGCGGTCATTCATCGGCGCGGTCTTCGAGGCGTTCGTTACCCCGGATCCGAGTCCCGCGCTGCGGCCGCTGGCCGGCATGTTCCAGGCCCGTCGCGAGGGCGACGCCGCCGCCTTCAACAGCGAACTCGCCAGGTATCAGGTCCTGCTCGCGACGAGCCCGCCGGCCGACCCTGATGTGCTCTCGTTCGAGGCCATGTTCAACCATCTCGAGCCCTTTTACAGTTGCTCGGTCTTGTACGTGATTGCATTCCTGCTCGGCTGCATCGCGTGGTTGGGTTGGAGCGAAGCACTGAACCGGATGGCATTCTGGCTGATGGTTTGTATATTCGGCCTGCACACCGCGGCGATCGCCGCCCGGATCTATATCTCGGGCTATCCGCCCATAACCAATCTTTACGGTACGGCTGTATTCATTGGTTGGGGGTGTGTGGGCCTCGGTCTGATTCTCGAGACGATCTATCGCTTCGGAATCGGGAACCTTCTGGCCTCGGTCGCCGGATTTCTCACTTTGCTGATAGCCCACTTCCTGGCCGGCGACGGCGACACACTCATAATGATGCAGGCCGTCCTGGACACCAAGTTCTGGCTGGCCACCCACGTCGTTGTGATCAACTTCGGATATGCGGCGACCTTCTTCGCTGGCTTGCTCGGCATTCTCTTCATTTTTCGCGGCGTCTTTACGCGGGCACTCAGCCATCAAATGGAAAAGACCTTCGGCCGCATGTTGTACGGCGTGGTGTGCTTTGCGATGCTGCTCAGCTTCGTGGGCACGGTCCTCGGCGGACTGTGGGCCGACGATTCCTGGGGTCGATTCTGGGGCTGGGATCCGAAGGAGAACGGGGCACTGATGATCGTTCTCTGGAACGCCCTGATCCTCCACGCCCGGTGGGGCGGAATGATCAAGACTCGCGGATTCGCCGTGCTCGCCGTGTTCGGGAACATCGTGACGGCGTGGTCGTGGTTCGGCGTGAACCAGCTCGGCGTCGGGTTGCATTCCTACGGATTCACCGACTCCACCACGACCTGGCTGCTGGCATTCGTCGCCTCGCAGTTGTGCATCATCGTGGTGGGATTGACGCCCAAGAAGCTGTGGCGCAGCGTCCGCGCTACGGACCGCGCCTTCGGCGAGCTGCGGGGTTGACCGCGGCTCCCTCTCGCGCCTCGCGTCAAAGCAAGAACGCCAGCACGTCATAGATCACGTGACAACCGACCGCCAGGCCGAATCCGCGCAGAACGAATACCGCCGCCAGATAGGCGCCGGCCGCCGCGCGAAACGCGAATGAACTGCTCGACCACGCGTCCGCCCCGATCGGCTCGTAGTGATGGGCCGCAAACAGGAGCGACGAAAGGATGACGGCAAGGGCGACCGCGAGCACCTGCCTCAATCGGACCACGTCCCCGAACAGCATTGTCAGCAG
>JAPULF010000088.1 GCA_027295245.1 Planctomycetota bacterium | reverse complement strand
CGTACTCGACCGGGTCCTCCGCCGTGAGGATCTTGACACTCGGTTCGTTCAGCGTGTTCAGTGCGGCGTACAGCGTGGTGGTCTTTCCGGAGCCGGTCGGGCCGGTGTTCACGATGATGCCGTGCGGACGCTTGATCAGTTTGTGGAACATCCCGAGGTCGTCTTCGCGGAGCCCGAGCTTGTCGAGGTCCAGGTTGACGATGCCGCGATCGAGGACACGCATGACCACCGATTCGCCGAACATCGTCGGCAGCACCGCGATTCGAAGGTCGATCGGATTGCCGCCCATGGTCAGACTGATTCGACCGTCCTGCGGAAGGCGACGCTCCGCGATGTCCAGATCCGCCATGACCTTGATTCGCGTGGCGATGGCCATGGCCAGAAAGCGCGGCGGCGGCATCATTTCGTAGAGCACGCCGTCGATGCGGTATCGCATCTTGTATTCGTCCTCGAAGGGTTCGAAGTGAATGTCGCTGGCGTGGTCCCGTATCGCCGTCAGCAGCACCAGGTTGAGCAGTTTCTTGACCGGATTGGCCTCGATGAGGTCCTTCAGCTCTTCGAGGTCGATCGATTCGCCGCGACCCTCGAACTTGGCGAGGTCCTCGTCCCCGGCGATCTCCTTCAGCAGGTCGTTGATCGACTCGCCGGCACCCTCGGGATAGTAGCGGGCGAGGGCGGTCGCGATCTGCTCGGCGGTCGCGATCATCGGCTTGACGTTGATGTCCAGAAGCTTCCGAAGGTCGTCCGTCGCCTGAAAGTTGTCCGGGCTGGACATCGCCACCATAAGCGTGTTGGCGGACGAGTCGTATTCGACGGGAATGATGCGGTAGGTGTTCGCCATCTGGTTGGAGACGATCTTGATCGTCTCCGGCTGAATGTCTATGGCGTCGAGGTCGACCGGTTCCATGCCGATCTGGGCCGCAAGCGCGAACTGGAGATCGGTGTCCTCGATGTAGCCCAGGTCGATCAGAATCTGGCCGATCGGGCCGCGCTTCGACTTTTGGACCGCCAAGCCTTCGTGGACCTGCTTGCGATTGACCCGGCCCATCTTGATGAGGATTCGACCGAGCGGACGGCCCTTGTAGTGTCCGGTCGGCGGTGCGGTCGGTGCGGTCGGTGCGGTAGCTGACATCGCTTTATTCCCTACCCTCTACGGAGTTCACTGTTTGCAACACCCGGCGAGGACTGGTCATGTGTTCGAACCAGCCGCCGTGGGTTGCGGAGGTGGCGCAGCCTCTGTGGGAGAGACTATGCCGCCCAGTTGGCCGGAGACGGCGGCGTCGCCCGCTTCGGCAAGCTTCCCGGCCTTCTCGAGCTTCTCCTGCAAATCACCGGGGTGCCGGGCCTTGTCGAGCATTTCGTCCGCCGGGATCAATCCCTGTTCGAACAGCTTCCAGAGGTGATCGTCGAGCAATTGCATTCCGTATTTCTTGCCGGTCTGGATCGCCGAATCGATTCTGAATGTCTTGTTCTCGCGAATCAGGTTCGAGATCGCCGGGTTGACGACCAGGAACTCGTACGCCGCCACGCGGCCCGACCCGATCTTGGGCATCAGGGCCTGCGACAACACCGCGATCAACGTGGTCGAAAGCTGAACGCGGATCTGCTCCTGCTGCTCCTGCGGGAAGGCGTCGATGATGCGGTTGACCGTGCCCTGGCACCCGGTGGTGTGTACCGTGGAAAAGACCAAGTGGCCCGTTTCGGCGGCCATGATGGCCCCCTCCATGGTCTCGAGGTCTCGCATTTCGCCGACCAGAATCACGTCGGGATCGCTGCGCAGCACGCGCCGCAGGGCCTCGGCGAAACTCGGTACATCGTTTCCCACCTCGCGTTGGTTGATGAGGCTCTTTTTGTGTGAGTGGTAGTACTCGATGGGGTCCTCGATCGTCACGATGTGACGATCCAGTTCTTGGTTGATGTAGTTCAACATCGAGGCCAGCGTCGTCGTCTTGCCGGATCCGGTCGGACCGGTGACCAGGAACAGGCCGCGAGGCCGCCGACAAAGGGCCTTGGTAATGTTCGGCAGGCCGATCTCCTCAAAAGACAGGAACCGCACCGGAATCAAACGCAGGACGATCGAGATGTTGCCCTTTTGACGGAAGACCGATACCCGGAATCGTCCGGCGTCGCCGAAGGCAAATCCGAAGTCCGTGCCGCCCTCTTCCTGCAACTCCTGCTGGTTGCGGTCCGGGGTGATGGATTTCATCAGTGCGGTGCAGTCTTCGGGCTCGAGCACTTTCGTTTCGAGCTGCCGAAGCCGACCGTCGAGCCGCAGCACGGGCGGGCGACCGACCGACAGGTGAATGTCCGAAGCCCCCCGCTTGATGCAGGTCTCCAGAAGGCGATCAATGTGAATCGTTGACATGCGTTATCCTAACTTTTTCGGTCCGGGCCGGTGACGGCACCATCATTTTTTCGATGCCGTTGCCCGTGCAAACCGTGCTTCCGCCACTCAGTCGACCATGATCTCGGACTGCGTGATTCGAGCGATTTCCTCGACCGAGGTCAAGCCGCGAAGAATCTTCCGGTGCCCGTCCCCCAGCAGGGATCGCATTCCGGTGGCCTTGGCCGCCTTGCGAATCTCGGACGTTGGGGCCCGGTTGAAGGCCAACTCCCGTATTTCAGTATTCATCAAGAGCAACTCGAAGATCCCCTTTCGGCCGCGATATCCCGTGTTGTTGCAATGTGAACAGCCGACCGGCTTGCTGACTTCGCCTTGAGCGATCTGCTCTTCGTTCATGCCCACCAATTTGAGCATCGCCGGGTCCGGGTTTTCGTCCCGCTCCTTGCACTCGTTGCACAGCATCCGAACAAGACGCTGGGCCATGATCGCCTGAATGCTGCTCGCGATCAGGAACGGCTTGATTCCCATGTCGGTCAGACGGGTGATGGCGCTCGGTGCGTCATTGGTGTGCAGCGTCGAGAATACAAGGTGACCCGTCAGGGCCGCCTGAATCGCGATCTCTCCCACCGCGAGGTCTCGGATCTCACCCACAAGAATGATGTTGGGGGCCTGACGCAACATCGAACGCAGGATCCGATCGAAGCCCAGTCCGATGTCCTCCCGCACCTGACACTGGTTGATGCCGGGGAACATATACTCGACCGGGTCCTCCGCGGTGATGATCTTCTTGTCCGGTCGGTTCAACTCCTGCAGCGCCGCATAAAGCGTGGTCGTCTTTCCCGAACCGGTCGGTCCGGTGACCAGGAAAATACCGTTCGGCCGCCGGATGATCTGAACGAACCGCTCGTAATCGTCGTCTTCGAAGCCGAGTGATCTGACGCCTACGTCAACGCTGTCGGGACGAAGAATACGCATGACGATCGACTCGCCGTGAACCCCGGGCAGGGAGCTGACGCGAAAGTCGATCTGCTGGCCGCCGACGGGCATCTTGATACGACCGTCCTGCGGCAGTCGCTTTTCGGCGATGTCGATCCCCGCCATGATTTTCAATCGTGTCGTGACGGCGGCCTGAAGACGCTTGGGTATGGATTCGCGCTCCAGGCAGACACCGTCAACCCGATATCGCACCCGCACGCGATCCGACATCGGCTCCACGTGGATGTCGCTCGATCGTGTTCGGACCGCCTCGCTGATCATCATGTTGAGCAGCTTGATGATCGGGGCGTCGGAGTCCG
>JAPULF010000087.1 GCA_027295245.1 Planctomycetota bacterium | reverse complement strand
GACCGGCTCAGAATCAGGTTGTCGATCTCCGCCCAGGTTCCCTGAGCCACCGCGGCGATCGTGTCCCACGCGATGAACTTGATGGCCACGGCAACGGCCAAAGCCAAGGCCGAGGGTGCGGCGGACGCCGACCATCGGGTGGCAAGCAACCAGGATGCGGCCACCAACAACCAGCCCCACGTCGCCAGGTAACGATCCCACTGATAGGCAAATGCGGCGAGCAGCAGCAGATTTCCGATCGCGTAGGTCAACTGGGCCAAACGCCGATCGAGGTCGCTGCAGACTCGACGTGATGTAAGGAGAACACCGCCCGCATAAGCACACAGTCCGGTGAAAACGACATAGATCAGGAACCATGTCACGCGCCAGTGTCCCATGTCGGCGATGAGCCTCACGAGTTCGGGGTCGGTGCGATCGATCGACCAGAGGTGAATCGAGGCGGCGATCAAGATGCCCGTTGCCTTGATCCGAAGGAATAGACGGTCATGTCTCCGGCAAAAAAGAAACGTGACCGCCGATTGAATCGCCCAGGTCAAGCTGACCAGGTACCTGTCGAACTGGATGGGCGCCGCGAGGGCAAGGATCGCGGCGCCGTCAAGCCACAAGGCAGTTCTGGCGGGCGTCACGGAATCCGGATGACCGTGCAATCGCCACGCAGCCAGCCACTGCAGTCCGGCGGTTGTGACGGCAAAGAGTCCCATCCATTCGGGGATGGCGTCGCGCATGAGAAAGTAGATCGAGCCGAAGAAAACGGCATTGTTCAGGTGTATCGCGTGCCCGGAAAATCGGTTCCACCGAATCGTTCCGCGCCACAAGCCGAGCAGCGTCTCGCCGTGCAGCAGGATGTAAAACGCGAAAATGAAACCGGCCGTCCGCCACATGGCCGCGGCGTGGTAGAACTCCTCATACCACCACACGAACAGTAGTGCGGTGCCGATCCAACAAAGCGGTCGGAGCACGTCCCAACGCCGAATCAACGCGCAGATCAGAAAACCCGCGTCGAGCAGAAGGACGTAGGTTAGCAGAGCGACCTGACGGTCGTCGCCCGTGTGCAGGGCGAACGGTGTCCAAAACCCGCCTATCAAGGCCATTATCGCAATCGGGAGTAGCTTGGCGTGTGTCGATACGATGATGGAAAGGGCGGTCACGCCGACGTAGAGGATTGCGGCCGTTTGTGAATCGATAAGAGTGTAATAGTTATACGCCCCGAACGCGGCGAGATAGAGAACGCCGACTCCGCATCCGATCAGCCCGCCGGCAAACACCCGCATCGACCGGAACAGACAGAATTCCCCGATTCCGACGAGCGTCAATCCGGCAAGTCCGGCGACAAGCACGCGCGTCGTTTCGCTCAACCACCCCTGTTCGAACGAGTATTTGATGAAGAAGCCGACTGCCAGGAGCAGAATGAATGCGCCGGCGAGATTCAGTCCGGTGCGCCCGACCAGAAGTTCGACGGCCTGCGGCTTTTGGGCATTCGAGACGGACGCCGCGCCCGAAGTTGCCCGCGGACCGCGTGAGACGTATGGTGGCGTGGCATGGCTTGGTACCGGTCGGGCCGCGGGCGCTGTGGGCTGTGGTTTTGGTGCGGGCGATTCGATGGACGGAGTTGCGGCACGTGGCGATGACCTCTTGGCCGCCGCTTCGCGGGCCAACAGGTCCGGCAAGCTCTGAGACGCCGGGGAGGGCGTCGCCTGCCGTTGCTCGATTCGCCGGATTCGTTCGCGGAGGGCGTTGAGTTCGCTCTGAAGCCGCCGGCACGACTCCCGCAATTCGCCGAGCGTCTCATTGGAGGAGGAGTCCGCCATACTCGGTCACGCCCTCTCTGAACCGTCAGAACAACGTCGCCGCCCCGGCCTTTTCACGCACCGAAAGATCTGATCGCAAAATGCGTTAATCGGCATTGGGAGCGAACCCCCAATACCGGATAAGCGCCTGCTTGGCAAGCTGGACACAACTTGATAGCCTTTCCCCGCAACCATGAGTGCATTCGAATGGATACTCCTGGGATGGGTCGGCTTGGTCTTCGTCCTGTGGATGTACGGCCTGGTGGTCGTGTTTCGGATTCGCGGCGACGAGCAATTGCGAATCCAGCCCAGCCCCGACCACGCACTGTCGGACAAGGATACCTCCGTCACAATACTGGTCGCCGCCCACAACGAAGAGGCGGCGATCGAAGCGTGTATCCGGTGCTTGCTGGAACAAAACTACGGCAATCTGCGGGTCTTGATCGCCAATGACCGGAGCACGGACCGCACGTCGGATCGCACGCGAGAGATCATGGGTCGCGACCGGCGCGTGCAGTTGACCGAAATCGACGAGCTGCCCTCCGGCTGGATCGGAAAAACGCACGCCCTGCACGTGGCCGCATCGCCGGTGGAATCGGACTACCTTCTATTCATGGACTGTGACTGCCGACTCGTTCACGGGGCACTGGCGGCGGTCATGGAAAAGGTCGTTCGAGAACGATTGGAGTTCCTGACCCTTTGGCCATGGCTGGATCTGAAGAGTGTGTGGGAAAAGCTCGTGTCACTGGCGTCGCTTTGGTTCCTCGGTTTGTGGGCCCTGCTGGACGCCCGTGGCAGGCAACGTTCCGAGTTGCGCGTCGGGTCCGGTCAATTCCTGCTGATGGAACGAGCGGCCTATCGCAAGTTGGGCGGTCACGCCGCGGTCCGTGCGGAGTTGGCGGAGGACGCCCGGTTCGCTTGTATGGCTGCCGAACAGGGTCTGCGACGTTGGTCGGGATACGGGACCGGCCTGTACTATTCGACGCGCGACAACAAACTGACGACGGCCCTCAACGCCCTGACGAGGGTCTTCATCGGAAGCCTGGTCGCACCGTGGAAGATGTTGCTCAGTCCGTTTCTTTTGGCCGGCGGATACGTCGCCCCGCTCGTCATCGGTCCGCTTGGATTGTACGTCGCGCTCGCGCAGGGATCGGGCGTGGGCTGGGTGATCGTCGCCCTGGCCGCAATCACCTATTCCATGATGATCGTGGCGCTGCGGCGCGTGTTCAGGGATTTCATTCGGGTCGGCGGTTCGGAGGCCTTTTTCCCGATCGGGGCACTCCTGTGTACGTTGGCGGTCTTGCGGGCCTTCCTGGTGATGATCGGATTGGGCAAGGTCCGGTGGGGTGCAACTCGTTATGCCGTCAAGGGATCGTGCGTTACTGAGACCCCTTCGCGAACACCGGGGTCCGCGGCCTCCGGCGCC
>JAPULF010000086.1 GCA_027295245.1 Planctomycetota bacterium | reverse complement strand
GCAAAGTCCTGCTCGAGAATGGCCCTGCCAATCAGGGCGGTGTCGCCGCGAAGGCCGAATCGCTGCCGGCCGAAATAATTCGGCACGCCGCGGGCATCAAGTACCCGGCAGATCGCACGGATATCGGACAAGCGGTCGAGGTCGACCTCGCGGAGCTTTATTTGAAAGCGGTTCGCCTTGAGGTGGCCGATCTTGAGCTTGTTGGTGTGGCGCTCCACCGAGAGCACGCGGATCCGTGGAATGTCCAGCGAACGCAGCCGCGCGGGGTCGACATGCTCGATGCTGAGGGTTTGAACGGTGACGCCCCGGGCGTCCTTGAGGCCGGCGACGCCGATTTGCCCGGATGGAATGCCGAGGGCCCGAGCGACGTCGTGGACCGCGCGGATCGTGGCAAGCCCCCGCTTTTCGAGGGTGACATAGCAGTGGGTGCCCTGTCCGGACGGTGAATAGAGCGGGACTTCCCAAACGACGAAGTCCTCGTATCGCTGCTTAATGACGGCACGGATCGGTGCTACGTCATGATTCAGAAAAGGGAGCGAATCGAATTCGGAATCTGGAATCATGCAGGGTGTCGGCGTCGCAAGTGAAGTTGACTCCATGTCGGGTCGATAGTATAGTGGAATAACGGAGTGGTGGTCTGCGTGCGGCGATCGAGTTGCCGCGGTTCACCCGAAGGGCCCTTGCCGAAAGCCATTCCCGGTATGCCCGCAGAGCGGCTTTCGCCATCGGCCTGTGCAAAACATTGGCAGGTTGATGCATGTCTGACGATCCGCTTGGTCCCTGTCAGAAGGCGATCGGCTACAAGTTCAAGAACCCGGAATTGCTCAAGTCATCCCTCGTCCACGCTTCGGTGGCGTCTTCGAGGCTTGAAAGCAACGAGCGTCTCGAGTTCCTCGGTGACTCCGTTCTGGGGCTGGTCATCTGCTGGTATCTTTATGAAAACTATCCGGAATACCTCGAAGGGGAGCTGACCAAGATCAAATCGTCCGTGGTGTCGAGGCGAACCTGCGCCGAGATTTCGGACAAGCTCGGGTTGCCGAGTTGGCTGTTTCTCGGAAAGGGCATCGCCTCCCGGGCCGAGGAATTGCCGACTTCGCTGTCCGCGGCGGTCTTCGAGTCGTTGATCGCGGCGATCGCGATCGACGGCGGGTTCGACAAGGCCCGCGAATTCGTGCTGCGACACGTAACCCCGTTCATCGAACAGGCCGTGGCGAGCGATCATCAGAGCAACTTCAAATCGCAATTGCAACAGCACGCTCAAAAGGAATTGGGTGCCACGCCGGTGTACGAAATGCTTGACGAACAGGGACCCGACCACAGCAAGTGTTTCGAGATCGCCGTCTGCATCGCAGGCCAGCGATTCCCCAGCGCCTGGGGCCCGAGCAAGAAGGAATCGGAGCAGAAGGCGGCGTACAACGCCCTCGTCGAGATGGAGCTCCTGGTCGAAGAGACCGACCCCGTTTCCTGAGCCTCGCGGCGCGACGAACGCGTCTAAACCGCGCCCGGAAGTCGCAAGTCCCGTGAATCCAGCAGCGATTCGAACACATAACCGGCCGAGATAATGTTTTCGGCGGCCCCCTCGCGCCGATCGACCACCGCCACGATGCGTTCAACCGTGGCCCCGGATTCCTCGATGACCCGGGCGGCCTCCAGAATCTGGCCGCCGGTCGTCGCAATGTCCTCGACCAGGAGCACCCGGTCACCGGGCTCCATTCGACCTTCGAAGGCCCTGCCCGTGCCGTAGTCTTTTTTTGCATTGCGGATGATGACAAAGGGCAGTTGGGCGGCCATCGCGGTCGCGGCGGCCAACGACACCCCGCCGAGTTCCGCCCCTGCGATGCGGCTCGTTTGGGCCGACGCTTTTTGGGCGAGTTGTTTTCCCAATTCGCGGAGAATCTCCGGCTGCGTCTCGAATAAATACTTGTCGATGTAAAAACTCGACTTGCGCCCCGAGCGGAGCGTGAACTCGCCCTCCAGAAAGGCGGCCGCCCGGATGCGTTCGGCCAATTCCCCTCGCGTCATACCTCGATCTCCGGTTCACGCCGAGGCGTGGAGCGGTGCCTTCGTCTGAGCGGGCCGACCACGGTCTTCAGGAAATCATCGACCTGTTGCGGCGCCAGTCCGATGAACGCCCGCGGGTCGGTCGCCCGGTCGATCGCGACGCCGTCGAACGCCGGATCTCCCCGCAGTCGATCGAGCAGGTCGTTCGGCCGGCCTTGCTGCTTGATGACCCGGGCGGCGGCCTGGGCGTGTACGCGGATTCGTTCGTGCAACGCCTGGCGGTCGCCTCCGGCGGCGACCGCGGCCATGAGAATGTTCTCGGTCGCCATGAAAGGCAACTCTGCCTCGATACGGCTCCGCATGACCTTGGGATAGACGACCAGGCCCTGCGCCACCCGGACGACGATTTGCAGGATTCCGTCGGTCGCCATGAACGCCTCCGGGATGATGATGCGCTTGTTCGAGGAGTCATCGAGCGTCCGCTCCAGCCATTGTTCGGCGGCGTTCTGAAACGCCGATTGTGCCAGGCTGATGACGAATCGGGCCAGCCCGGTGGCCCGTTCGCACAACATCGGATTCCGCTTGTACGCCATGGCCGAGCTGCCGACCTGAGACGATTCGAAGGGTTCTTCGATTTCCTTCAGGTTGGCGAGAAGACGGATGTCGTTGGCGAACTTGTGGGCCCCCGCGGCGATATTCGCAAGGGTCGACAGAATCCGGGCATCCTGCGTTCGGGAGTACGTCTGTCCCGTAACGGGTTCGCAGGATTTGAAACCGAGGTCGGCTGCGACGCGTTTTTCGAGTTGACCAACCTTGGATGCCCGGCCGTCAAACAGCTTGAGAAAACTCGCCTGTGTGCCGGTAGCCCCTCGGATTCCGCGAAATCGCAGTTGACCGAGATTCGCGTCTATGTCGTCCAGATTCCGCACGAAGTCCCAGCACCAGGTCGCGGCCCGTTTTCCAACGGTCGTGAGCTGTGCCGGCTGGTAGTGCGTGAATCCGAGGCACGGCATGTTCCGATATCGCTTCGCCTGTTTTGCCAGGGCATCGACGGCGGTAACGAGCCATTGGCGAATCAAGGACAATGCGTCGCGCATCAGAATCAGGTCGGCATTGTCCACGATGTCCATACTGGTCGCGCCCAAGTGCAGGATCCCGCGGGCACGCGGGACCTGATCGCCAAATGCCTGGAGATGGGCCATGACATCATGGCGGAGCCGGCGCTCGTGCCGGGCGGCCGCGGCCAGATCGACATCTTCGACCCGTCGCTCCAGGGCCCGGACCTGGGCGGCGGATACCGACAGGCCCATTTCGTGTTGCGCGCGGGCCAGCGCCACCCAGATTCGCCGCCAGGTGAGGGCACGGCGATGCGCCGAGAAGATAGCGGACATCTCACGCGATGCGTTTCGTGATTCCAGGGGGCTGCTGTAACGGTCGGTTGTTTGAGGCTGCTTCGGTCCCTTCGAACGTGGCGGGCTCATTCCGGTCAGAATTCCATGCCGAGCATGTTACGCACAAACGCCTCGAAGTCCGCCTCGAAGGCGTCGATGTCTTCCGAGACATAGGCGAGAAATATCGCTTCGCCTTGGGAGATTTCACCTTCGGTATCGGCCGCAAGATAGGCATTGGCCTTGCGGCGCATCGTTTCGGTGCCGAGTTCGTTCAGCAATCGTTGGAATCCATCGTGATACGGATTCTTGTACGCCGGCTGGAGCAGGTAGACGACCAGGGCCCATATCTGGGCGTAGTAGGTTCGAACGTGGGTGGAGTGCTCTTGGATTTCGCGCCCCGCATGTGTTCCAAGGATCTCCCGAAGGGGAATCAACTGTCCGTGGGCCAGTGTCAGGCGTAGCGACGAACTCCGCGTTGTGTTGAATTCGGGAGTGAACACCGGGCGTCCCTTTTCCATGTGGAAGCCTTCAAAATAGCAGGCCAGCCCCTCGTTGAGCCAGGGTGGAATCGGCTTCCCGTGCGTCAGTTCCAGGTACTGGTGCAGACCCTCGTGTGCCAGAACCGACAACGTGCTTTTTTGGTTGGAGTACTGCGACACCGTGACGCCGCGCTCACTATATCCCCCGGACTTGATGCGTTTGTAGATCGCGGCGCGGCTGGGTGCAAAGTCGTCGGTGAACCGCTCCCACTCGATTCTTCGTTGAAACAAGTACGTCCTGGACGGTTCTTGCAGGACGTAGTCCGTCGGCAGAAACTTCGAGTACCGGCCCCAGCATTCTTCAAGAAACATGGGAATATACGCGACGAAATCCTCGTCGCGGCACGTCGTGCGCAGCACGTAGTGCATCGATTCGAGTTCGGTGCCCTTGATTCCGCGGTAGTTCCACTCCCGCTCGTCGAAGTGAAAGACCGGCACCGCCGCTTTTTCGGAAGTGCAGCCCACAAGCCCGGCCGACATCCACAGGCCGGCGAGGAACACCGAGCGAAACCCGCGGCCGGCCGGAATAGAGTGTGCCCACAACCGATTCACGATCATGGGCCGTATGCTATGGTCAACATCGACGGGGGGCAATGCGCTATCGACGCCTCGCCGGCTGAAGTCTATCATTCGAACTTCGGTTTCGGAAGGCTGACCGGGCGGCGGCTCGCCGCGTCTGCCAACGGACGACGGAAAGGCAAGACCTCCGATGGCATCACCAATCGTTGCGGTCGTCATGGGCAGCAAGTCTGACATGCCGACGATGAATCACGGAATCGAAAAGCTGACCGAACTCGGCATCGATCACGAGGTTCGCGTACTGTCGGCCCATCGCAAGCCGAGGCAGCTCACCGAGTACGTCGCCGCCCTGGAAGAGCGCGGCGTCAAGGTCGTGATCGCCGCCGCCGGCGGGGCCGCGCACCTGCCGGGCGTCATCGCCGCCCAGACGCAGTTGCCGGTGTTGGGCGTTCCGATGGAGACCTCCGGGCTCGGCGGCCTGGATTCGTTGCTTTCGATCGTACAAATGCCGCGCGGCGTGCCCGTGGCCACATTCGCAATCGGCGTGGCCGGGGCCGTCAACGCCGCGCTTTTTTCGGCCGCGATTCTGCAAGACGGGCGCTCCGAGATTGCCGATCGGCTGCGCGTCTTCAGAGAACGCCAGAGCGCAGACAGCTAACCCGGCGGTAGGTCGCGCGGAAAACACGCCGCCCATGAGCCTCGGTGCGAACACGCCGGAAGAAAGGGTCGAACAGTGCCTGAAAAAGTCATCATCATCGGCTCGGGTCCCGCCGGATGGACCGCCGCCATCTACGCGGCCCGTGCAAACCTGGAGCCCTTGGTCTTTGCCGGCCGGCCGAAGAGTTCGCCGTCGTTGGTCCTGCCGGGCGGTCAGTTGATGTTGACGACCGACGTGGAAAACTACCCCGGTTTTCCCGAAGGCGTCACCGGTCCCAAGATGATGGCCTATTTCGAGCAGCAGGCAGTGCGGTTCGGCACGCGGATCGTCACGGACGAGGGGATGAATCCGGATGTGTCCGACCCCGATGACGGCCACTCCTCAAAGTACCAGGACTGCAAGTCGGTGGATTTTTCATCGCGGCCGTTCACCGTCGTCGGCGAGGACGACAAGGTCTACGAGTCGCATTCCGTCATCGTGGCAACGGGGGCGACGGCGAATTGGATCGGCCTCGAGAATGAACAGCGGCTCGCCATCTCCGGCGGGGGGGTTAGCGCCTGCGCGGTCTGCGACGGGGCGATGCCGATCTTTCGAAACAAGGAACTCGGCGTGGTCGGCGGCGGGGATTCCGCCGTGGAAGAGGCCACCTACCTGACCAAGTTCGCCAGCAAGGTGTACATGATTCATCGCCGCGACAAACTCCGGGCCAGCAAGATCATGCAAAAGCGAGCCCTGGACAATCCCAAGATCGAAGTGCTCTGGAACAAGGTGGTGGTCGACGTGCTTGGCGACGCGAGCATCACCGGCGTAAGGCTGCGAGACACCGGGACCGATGAAGAAAGCGATCGCCAACTCGGCGGCCTGTTCGTCGCGATCGGCCACACGCCGGCAACCGAATTCCTGCAAGGACAACTCGAGCTTGACGCCAAGGGTTATGTCAAACTGAAGGACACGTACCGCTCTACGACAAGTGTGGAAGGCGTCTTTGCCGCGGGCGACGTGTCGGACAGCGTCTATCGCCAGGCCGTGACCGCCGCCGGGATGGGTTGCAAGGCCGCCATGGATGCCGAACGCTGGCTAGCCGATCAGGGCCTCGACTGATCGATTCGCCCGAGCGTACGCGTTCAAGCGTAAACAAAAAAAGCCCCAGGCAGGCTTGCCTGGGGCTCTTCGATTCGTGCCATGCGAG
>JAPULF010000085.1 GCA_027295245.1 Planctomycetota bacterium | reverse complement strand
CGCGGGCTGATCCGAAAAATGCGGCGCGTAGTAGTAGAGTTGGGTATCGTCGTCCACTTGTAGCGGCAGGAATGCGTAGGGATCGGCCCGTCGATGAGACCGCACTCCGGCCCGGAATCCAACGCGCAACGCATCGAGCCGGGCCGCTTCCCATGGCGTCAGGGGCTTGCCAAACATGTCCCGGCGACGAAACTGGGCGGCCGCGTTGATCCCGCCGCGGGAGATCGCCACCGTCATGGGATTCCGACGCATCGGTCCCAACTCCATGTAAATGATCTCGATGTCGGATTGGCGCGCGATGTGTACGGCCGACTCGACAAAGACATGATCCCGCCCGTTCCACACGACCAGCGCCTTTGCCTTTTGAGTCCGAACGTAGTTCTGCCAGAAACTCAATGCCGATCGGGCGGCGACCACGCGATCCTTCTCGGTTTGAATACCCCTCCACACGTCGTATGCCCCGATGCACTCGGGGAGATCGCTAACTCGGGTATTCACCGACTCGTCTGAGCCTTCGGCGGTCCGGACATAACTGCCCCATGCATCTCGAAGGTCCACTACGACTTCCGATGACGGAGCCGCGAAACCGCATCGCATCCCGCGGCGATCGAGCAAATCGGCCATCCGGCCAAACAGTCGGGCCTGCTCGCGCGTCACGGGTGCGAAGACGAGGTCAAATTGGTCGGACATTCCTGGCTCCAAGCGCCGTGATTCTTCACTGGTCAGCGGCCGCATGCCGATATTAACACGTGTTGTCGTATCGCCGGCAACTCTTGAAAAAAAATATGTGGGACGGCGATTGGTCTCCATGACCCCTGGACCGGCCTCGAATCGAGCTGCCGCATGACGTTGCCGCTATCCCCAATCTCAGCCCTACTGCGACTCTTCGCAAGGAAACACACGTGAGTATCCAGCCGCCGCCGCTCGAGAATCAGCTCGTAAATTCCGCTTCGCTCCAGAAGTTGTACGAACGTGGTGAACACTACCGTATCCTCAACGCGCTGGGGGAATACCGCCGGCACGAGCCCGGGAACATCGAAGCCGCCGTCATGGCGTTTCGCTCGTATGCCGCGGTGGGCCTGGTCGGGCCGGCCCTGGAACTTCTTCAGGACGGGCCGCTGGCATCGGTACCGGAATTCGTCGAACTCGGCGGCCGCATGGCGCAAATGCCATCGGGGCGGGTACCCTGGGATTCGCTGCGGTCGCGGTTCGAACACAACCTGGCTCGACTCATCGAGCAACACCCTCACCTTCGCAAATACGAGGCTGATTTTCGCGACATTTCCGAGACCGCCGAACTCTACCGGGCGGTCGACGGAAACCTGCACCTTTCGACGCGGACGGCCGACGGACACCGTCAGTGGTCACCCGACCTCTGCGACACCCTCCGCGTTGCGGCGAACACCGGCCTCGCCCATGATCCCAACCAATTCTTCTGCGCACCGTACCTCGTCACGGGCGACCGCTTCGGCGCTGTTTTCGACCGCCTGTTCGGCGGCACGCAAGAAATGTTTCTGACATTCACGCCGCGAATCTACGTCGTCGAACCCGACGTCCGCATGTTCGGCGCGACGATCTACGTGACGGAGTCGATCGAACATTACTGCCACCGTCGAACGACGATCCTCCTGGGGCCGGGGTGCGTGGACGCGTTTGTCGATCTGCTGCGATCGAATCCCAGGCGACTGCTCCCGGACTTCCTGGTTCGCGTGCCGTCGTCGGACGTTGCGACACACGAACACCTGGTTGCGGCGACCGCTACCCTTCGGGCCGAGCGAGATAACCGGGCGCGCCAAACCATCGACTCGATCGTTCGCCACTACGACGACCTGCCTCACGATCACTGGCGCAACCGGTTTTCGCCTTCCGCCGAGCGACCGCTGCGCATCGTGGGCCTGACGAGCCGCTTTACGACCGTGTTGCAGCACGTCATGCGGGACTTGGAGGCGACGTTCGTCCGGCTCGGACATCGCTTCCGCTTCGTTATCGAGGACGACGATCATGACGTCATGTTGCCCATCCGTACGGCCGAGGCGATCGAGACGGACAAACCCGACTTGGTCATCCTGATCGATCACCTTCGTTGCGAACAAGCCCAGGTCATCCCGAAAAACATTCCGGTGTTATGCTGGATTCAGGATCACCTTCCGAACTTGTTTAACAAGAAGGCCGGCCAGAGCGTGGGCCCCCTCGATTTCGTGATCGGCTACGGGTTTCCCGAATGCCTGACCGAATTCGACTATCGACCCGACCGCTTTCTGCCGTGCCTGGTACCGACCGATCCGTCCAAGATGCTCGATCCGAACGAGCAGCCGCAAGACCTCGATCCGTACCGCTGCGACCTGATGTATGCCAGCAATGTCTCGTCCACCCCCGACCAGTTTCGGGCCGACTACCGAAAGAGGTTCGAAGGCATCGGATTGGAACTCGTCGATGCCGCGTTCGAAACCATGCTGGCTTGCGCCCGCCGACCCGATTTCTGCGGCGACTACGACTACGACGGCCTGTTCCGCCGCGTTGAACGCGAAACCGGGCGGGCTGTCGTCGAACATGTGGCCCGTTCTGACATCATCATGGCCCTCCGGGGCATCGCGGATATTTATCTTCGCGATCAAGCCGTCCACGCCGCCGCCGAGTGGGCCGACGGAAGCGGGGGTCGGTTCCGGTTGTATGGTCGAGGCTGGGAGCAAAGACCTGAGTTCGCGAAGTTCGCCTGCGGCGTGGTCGAACACGGGGTGGAACTGGGGCGGGCCTTCCGGGCCGCGACCGTGTCGCTTCACGCGGGGTGCAACTCGGCCTTGCACCATCGGGTCATCGACGGTCTCTGCGCGGGCGGGTTTTTCCTGATCGCGGAGAAGCCGTCCGACTCGGTCCACGCGCTGAATCAGGCGATCTTCCAATACGTTCGACAGAACAAACTCAGCCCGCCCTTTCAGCTCAGGCCCGATGATCTCCCGCAGCCGCACGCCGACCATTTCCGCCGATTCCTCCGGATACGGGGCACGGACCCCGACGTGGGCGTCGAGGCCACGAAAGAGATGTTGCTCAACCTCCAGGCGGAGTGCGAATTGCAGTGCCGGTACAGCCCCTCCGGCATTTGGCCCCAGTACGAAAAAGTCGTATTCAGCGGCGCGGAAGGGCTGGCCGAACGGCTTGACTACTACATCGCCCACGAAGACGAGCGGAAGAGCATCGCCGCCGAGATGCGAAGCGCGGTGGTCGACCGATTCACCTACGACGTCCTGGTTCGGAAGATCCTAGATTTCATCCACAACGGCCTGTCGGGCAAGGACACGGCGGCTTTCTCGCTTTAGGAACTGTTTCTATGCCTGTGGCACAGGCGTCTCGCCTGTGGTCGCACCGGCGGGACGCCGATGCGACAGATCGAGTCTGAAACAGCGCCTTAGACGCCACCGTTCCGAACGTGGGGCGCGCCGGCCGTCCGAAGCCGGCCCGATCCCCTAATCCGAACGTTTGACGAAACCCGATATTAGGGCAAGACTGCGCGCGCTTGGCGGTCGATTAGGAGCGATGAATGAAACTGGTCCTGCACAAGCCCCTATTCCGCCATCAATACCACATGGAGTATCGATACTACCTAGGCTTCGGATACCTGAAGGCGTATTTGCAGCAGCACCTGCCGGAGGTCCAGGTCGAAATCGTTCACTCGGAGCAGGAAATCCGCGAGGCCCGGCCGGATGTCATCGGGTTCTCGACCGTCAGCGAAATGTACACCCATGTCCAGGCGATGCACCGCCGCTTGCGAACCTGGTTCGACGGGCTCGTTTTGTTCGGCGGCCCCCACATGACCGCGGTGCCGGAGACGCTCCCGAAAGATGCGAAGGCCGTCGCCTTTATCGGAGAGGGCGAAGTCTCCGTCACGCAATTCCTCAAGCGCTTGCTGGGCAAATCAAACGGTCTCGAGATGGCGGGCCCCTCACCGGGCACGGGCATTTGGCTGGGCGACGAACTGGTCCGCGGCCCGGCCGCCGAGTACGTCGATATCAACACGCTTCCGATGCCCGCCGATGCCCCGACCGCAGTGTTTCCCTTTACGACAGTACGGGGTTGTCCCTATCGCTGCACGCATTGTGTCGAATCCTGGACCCAGGGCACGAAGGTCCGCATCCTCACGGCCGAAGGCCTGGCCGACATGTGCGTCCATCGATACGAAAACTACGGCACGACCGTCTTCGAATTGCTCGACGACCTCTTTCTGGTCTCGGCCCCGCGACTCTTCGAACTGGTGGACATCCTCGACAAGCGCGGCGTCATCGAGCGGTTCGAGTTCATCCGCCTGTCGCTCATGGCCCACATGATCACCGACAAGGTCGCCGAAGCGCTCTCGCGGCTCAACGTGCGGCTCGCCGGAATGGGGGTCGAGTCCGCCGACCCCGAGATCATCCGAAAGTTCAAGGGCGGGGCCATCAAGCTGGACCACATCGAGAGCGCCATCCGCAACTGTACCAAGTACGGCGTCGGGATCGGGGCGTCCATGGTGCTCGGCTACCCCGGCGAGTCGGAGGAGCAGATGCGCCGAACGATCGACTTCTACGCCGACCGGGTCTTCAAGACGTCGTTCGAATTCTGGGAAAACTACGTCTGCCAGCCGCTGCCCGGCAGCACGCTCTGGAAGCGGGCCCTGGACGAAAATCGCGTGTCGTTCGACATGGACTTCTCCACGCTACGAATCGACGCCGACATCAACCACTTCGACACGCAGTGGTACTACGGCAACGAGGAACACGTGCCCCGCGACCGGTACGTCGAAATCCTCAAGGAATACGACCTGCTCCGCGACGGACACTTCGTCAAGGACCGCGACGCCGTTTCCGGCGAACCGAAGACCGACGTATTCGTTCGAACCTATGTCCCGGAAAACGTCGCCCGGCGAATGACCCTGCAAAAGCTTCGGGCCTGGAAGGCGGCCGACGGTCGGCCCGTTGCGGTCTTCGGGGCCGGCAGACACACCCGCAAGATCATGCTTGCCCTGATCGAATCGCCGGTTGAAATCGCGTGCATCTGCGACGACGACCCCGAAATCGTCGGACGCCGACTCGGACGATGGGACGTGATTGCCGCCGAAGACATGCTCGCCGACCCGACGATCGGCGCGATTCTCGTGTCGTCCGACATGCGTCAGGACGAATTGTTGGACCGCCTCTACCCGCTGGCCGGCGACCGATACAGCCTGCTGACGATCTATCAGCCCGAAGAGTTGAGCCGACGCCGGGCGGAAGGCAAGGCCATCGACGAGGCCCAATTGGCCCTGGCCCACTGACATCCACCCCGCCGAGGAGGAACATGCTCAAGATCGGATTCATCCAGGCCCCCGGCAAAGACTCGCGCAGCTACGGCATCCCGCTCGCGTTCGGCT
>JAPULF010000084.1 GCA_027295245.1 Planctomycetota bacterium | reverse complement strand
TGTGACCTAAGGCGACGAGGAACGCTTCGCGCGTTTCTTCATCCCCGATGGCCAGAGTCGAAAATCGGTCAACGAGGGCCTTGGACACGGGCGCCACGTCCTCCGATCGGTCTTTGGCCCGCGCGACCAGATTGCCAAGGCCACGAGCGGCTTCCGACACTACGGCGGGATCGCGATCGTCGAGTCTCATGATGATTGCAGGTATCGCGCGGGAATCATCCAACTCACCCAAGGCCCGGACCTGCACGGCCCTCACGCTTGCGACGCCCTCATTCGCCAAGGCTGCGAGCAGGGTCTCGACATATTCCGTGAGACGCAGGTCTCCCACGATGTTTGCCGCGCTGCGGCGGACCGACTCGTCGGGGTCGTCGATCAAGGCCCCGAGCCGGGTCTTGATGTCCGGCCCGATCTCCTTGCGATCCGTGATCCGGACATTGACCATGTCCAAGGCGAATGTTCGCACCGCGGGCCTGGCATGTTGCAGGAACTGAAGCAGCAGTGCGGGGCGTTCGTCTTCGAGAGTTCGAACGTGAAGGTCCCGGAGAACCTCGACCAACTGTCGGGTGAGGTTGGCACGGTCGTTGCTCACTTCCTTCAATTGGTCGCGCAGTTGCCCGTTCCTCGTTCGGAGCCACTGAGTGTCGGAAACATTCTTGTGGCGTTTCCACCATAGTGTCGCCTGGTCCTTGTCCGCGAAAAAGAGGCCGGTGGCCTCTCGAAGGGCCGTGGTTGTGGCCTTGCGCAGGGCCGGTTCGTCGCCCGTGAAGATCGCAATCAGGCCCTCGACGGCTTGCAGTTCATCGCCCCAATTGCCCAGCGCTCGTGTCGCGGCGGCCCGACGGACCGTCGAGTGCCCCGCGTCCAAGGCCAGGGATCGCAGTCTGGCGATTACTTCACCCCGCTCGAATCGTCGAAGCGCGCTTGAGGCGGCATCCCGCAGTTCGGGTCGTTTGTCGCCGAGCAGTTCAAACAGGTGATCCGCCAGGGCCGTCGGCGGCTTCTCGAATTGGGCGATGGACATGCAGACGGCCATCTTGGCGGCCAGGCCGTTGGGCTCGACCAGGACTCCGGCGAGGCGCTCCACGGCGGCCGGGGAACGATCCTGCAACAGCTTGGACGCTCCCAACTGCCGAACCTCGGGTTCGTTGCTGCCGGTGATGAAACGAACGAAGCCGTCCAACTCCGCGATGGGGTCGGGCTTGTTATCGGCGGTTTCGGCGGACGGTGATTGGGGGATGGCGGCCGGCGGCTGGGTCGGATCGCCGACCTGCGTGACCTGACCTTGCAGAGCGGACAGCACGCCGGCGTGTACGATCGCGGTTGTCACCAGCACTCGGAGCAATCGCCTCACGGCCCCTTCACGACCTCTCGCCGAAATTGGGAAGCTATTCGATTCGCCCCGGTGTCGCCGTCGGGTGTCGGCGAGCGGGCTTTCCCAAGCAGATTCGACATGTTTACCGCTGGGACCGTGGTTTGTCAACGCCGGGCCGGCCTCGGCGCCGCCGTATCGGACAGAGCATTCGCATCGACGACGCCTGTCGCAAAGTCGGGCGCGGGCGGGACTCAATGACCGATATGACATTTGCTCGTACAAGCCTTCACGCGCCACAGCCGGTTTCGGGGGCGCGCAGGGGTATTGTGAATTCGACTCAAATCTTCGCCGGATTCTCCGAGATTCCCGACAACTAGCTACTATTTCGTTCGGCTGCCTTGACTGGGTTCATTCACATAAACATCTGCCCGTTCCACTGCCTCACCTGTGTCGTCAAGACTCGGCGGCACGCCGCTCCCTGGCTCGGCCTGTCGGGCTGGCGGATCGATTGCATTCCCGCTCCGTTGATCGCGGAGCAATTCAAGGGAGATCCGTAGGCCGCGAGCCGGAAGAATGCCGCCCCGGGGAGTTGACGGACATTTAGGTATGCGTATGATTCCAGCGAAGAGCGTTGAGACCCGCCCCAAGCGGTTTGCGGGTAGATCGGCGGCGATCTAACCCCGTTTGTTGGTTTTCATCATTCCCAGGCGTTTATTTCCTTTCGCCGCCTTTCAACCACTGATCGATTCCGTTGCGGGTATGAAGGCCTCGGTGCGGTTGTGCGCTTGTCGGCGTGGCAATACACCGACCGGGGCAATTCTGAGGATCCGGAGCGAAGTTGGGAAGTATGTGCGTCGCCGAATCGGCGCCCGTTCGAGAGGCGAAAACCGAGCGATTCCCGAGTTGGAATTCGCATTGACCCAGGCCTCGGTTCAAAAAAAAACGCCCTCGCCACTAACCCCTCCCCTTCCACCGTGTCCGAGATTGATATTGGTGTCGTTTTACACGACGGGTCACGCCTAAACGATTCAGGAGACATGATATGTCCATTCCTCGCCCTCAAGGGTCCTCGTGGTCTCGGCTGTGCGCCGTTATCGCGAGAACCGCAATGTTCAAAAACGCCCGGCTTCGAGGCAGCAGTCTGATTGAGGTTTCGTCGCTCCTGTCGGTGCTGGCGCTTGCCGCGGGATTGCTCGTCCCGGCGGCGTCGACTGTTACAACAGAGTCACGACGGCTCCGTAGTGTCGAAAACCTGAGGAAGATCGGCGAGCGCTCTTTCATCTGGAGCGGAGGCCGGGAAGACGGCATCATTCATCCGCAATCAACCGGGGGCGAGACGGATTTTTTGGGATTGGGGCCGTGGGACTGGGGCGGTTCCAACGGTTCGTGTGTGTCTTATGGGAGCACCGGACCGTTCGCCCAGGAAACGCGGCCGCTGACCATCGTCGGGCCCGCGGGCCGATCGCTGATTTCCACCGAGAGTTCATCCGTTTTCCACGCTCCGGCCGACCGGGGACAGGTCCCCAATACGATCTATGGGGGACCAGGCCCTGACGCACTAACTTCCATGGCCCTCTGTACAGGCACGAGCTACCAGGGGGACTTTATTTGGTTTTTTAATGGTGGCGGCTTGCGGTTCGGAACGTTCATGCGGCCTCACAACCTGATCCCGGTGCCGGCCGAGACAACGTTGTTTTACGAGGCCCGGTTCGCGCAGGCGTTTATTGCGTCGCAAGAGTTCGTGGACGGCGGGGGCTTCGGCGGCGGCACGCCTGTGACGGTGCCGGGCTGGTACGGGGACAAGAGCAAGTTTTGTGTGTTGTTCGCGGATCAAAGCGTACGAACCATCCGCGTGAATCAGTCTGGGGACATGTTTCCGATCGACAGCTTCGATCCCGTCAAGTTTCCGAATCGATCCGTGATGGCCCGCGGGCCGGGCTGGCGGATCGATTGCTTTCCGGCCCCCTTTATCCAAGAGCATATCGTCGGCAATCCGTAGCGTCGCAGACGCTCGGGATTTGGCATCCCAGGTCTTAGATGGAGACAGTCATGTATCGTGGGACTCCTGCAATATCCGCTTTTTTGTCGGTGATAGT
>JAPULF010000083.1 GCA_027295245.1 Planctomycetota bacterium | reverse complement strand
TCATCTCAAACCGGACAAGGACAAGGCTTCTGCCGCGCGGCGAAAACAAGAGCTCGCGGCAATTGCAAGCTGGATAGAGACACAAGATGCCAAGGAACATGATTTCATCATTCTCGGCGATATGAACATCGAAGACGAGGAAGAACTCGGGGAAGCCACGCCGGACGGTTTTCTGTCATTGAATAACGAGTGCCGTCAAACGAACACGAATTTGCGCCCAGGTGCAGGTAAGCCCTATGATCACGTGATGTATCGGCAAGCACACAGTCCTGAGATAGATACCGGATTTGACTTCAAGGTTGTCGATCTCATCGAGGCCGTGCGCCCACGATGGAATCCGAAAGACGGCCCGTTTCCCGGCGAGCCCTACGACCATAATCGCTTTCGGGCACATTACTCAGACCACCATCCGGTTTTGTTTCGATTCACAATACCGAACCAGGAGGACGATGACTAGTGGCGCTCGTCAGAACTCCGAGGACAATACACTTGCGAGACGCTTCCGAGTTCGCCCGATCCGACGGTCGCGGCCGGTGTCTCGTTGTAACCGAACGGGCAAGCCAGGGTGCGCCACAAGAGCCGGGCGTGAGTGCGTAACGCCCACCCGATGTCCCGTTCGTTGTCAAGATACCGAGAGAATCGGCAGGTCGATGCGGTCTCGGCGGGGCGGCGGGGTTCCATAGACCTCGGACGAATCAGGCGGGATGGCCGTCGGCCGTTTGGTCTCTATCTCATCCGGATGGGCTTTGACGATCGGGAGCTTCGAGGCCTGCGGGAGACCCGTGAGACGCTTGATGGGGCCGCGCCACAACTTCCAGGCCCATCGGAGGCCGTCGACGCTGGTCTTGGCCAAGGCCATCATGCCGATCAACTGCATGGCCATGTCGGCGGCGGCGACGCGGTAGTGCGAGCGGAAGAGGGCTTTCAATAAATTCCATGGATTGTAGAACGCGGCGTAACCCGCGAGGAGGTTTAGTTGCTGCCGCCAAGGTTTTGGTAAGTGGGTTGCGAAAACGTGCATGCCGTCCCAGTGGGGCTCTTCGATCCGGTCGCCGCCGACGGACTCGAAAACCATGCCGTCCTCGAACGGCTTTTCGTAGTACTCCGTACCCTGGGCCGGCGTCAGGACGAGGATCTGCATGCTGATCGCCCCCGCCTTTCGTAGAAAGCGCACTTGATTCAGGAGTCCGTAGAGATTGTTTCGGGTGTAAAGCGGCTGGGCGTCGTGGAGAATCATCATGGGCATGGGCATGATGCGAAGCTTGATCAATCGCTCGAAGACTTCTCGAGTCTTCTCCCCGTCCTGCCCTTTCTTGACGACAGTGCTGGTGAGGTCCTCGATCCCGAACCACAAGGCGCGAAGCCCGGCCCTGCGGGCCTGGCGGAACGTGTCCAGGTTCTTGTGGGCGTCGTAGAGGGTGGCCTCGGTACCCCAGGCGACCATCCGACTGAACTTGCGACCCAGGATGCGCCGAGATGCGAGATGGTCGAACGTGGCTTCGAATGTCGGACGATGGTTCAGAAAATTGTCATCGGTGCCGAAAAAATTGCGCATTCCGAATTCGGTCCGCAACATCTGCATTTCGTCACCGAGCCGCTCCGGGCTCTTGAAGCGGAAGGTATTCTGGTTGTATGCGGGGATCGGACAGTAGCCGCAGCGGAACTTGCACCCCTGCGTCATGACCAGAGAGGTAATCCAGCAGTGCCTGCGAACCCGATCGATCGGAAGCGGCCGGTCGGCAAGGGTTCGTCCCTTGTGCGGAGGCTCGAGATTGCTGAACCCCGCGCGCGGCATGGGCAATTCATCAAAGTATTGCACAAGGCGCTGCACGCCCGTGTCGACCAGGTGTGCCTGGCGGCCGCCCGGCGAATCAACCCGGTACATCAGGCCGGGAATGTCGTTCAGGACCTCGGCATCGCGGGCCCGTACAAAGGCTTGGCGCATGGTTTCGCCGGGGCCCTTGTATTCGAGGATCCGCTCCAGCAGCTCCAGCAAGACATAGCATTCGCCGGTGACGCTGACGTCGGTGTTGATTCGGCCGTCCTCACCGAGTCCGAAGAAATCCCAGGGTTCATAGATGGCCTTGGGCCCACCACACAGGATCAGGGGGCGCTTGGATTCCGGAATCCGATGGGCGTCGGCTACGAGTTCAAACATTCTCTGGGAGTGGAGGTGTAGACCGCTGACTAGAAGGAGATCCGGAATGCGACCGTCAATCCGGGCGCGGGAGGGTGTGACGTTCGGCGTCCACAACTGGAATAGCACACGCAACCGGGTCAGGCCTGCCCCGTGCAAGGCATCCGCCACTGCCCGGACGCCGGCCGGAACCATGCGCCAATCCGCATACACGAATGGCAACAGGCGCGTGCGAATATCGAACGCGTATACGGCCAGCGCCGTGAGTTCACGCATCTTGGGGTTGGCAGCCAGCCGTTGGGAGAGTTCCCGATATGCGCCCGGACGCGTGTATTCATCGCCTAGCGGCCTTTTGGGTAGCTGCATGACGGGAGGACGTTAACCGGAGTGGCTTTCTGAGTCAAATAAACCGACTCCTGAGGCAGTGATGGTCGGTCATGCAATCCCGGAGTTTACAGCTAAATAGAAGCGTGATCTTCGCGAGAGCGACCGAACCCCGTAAGCCTGTTCGGGCTGCAAGAGTCCCGAGAACTGATGCGGCGATGCGCTGCCCGAGAAGAACATCGAGACATGGTCGCTCGACCACTCCCTGCACCGCTGCGAGATTCTTTTTTGACAACGGTGTTCAATCGGCCGCCTTCGTGATGGGCTCCCAGGTGATGGGGCCGGGTTCGGTGCGGTGTGCGGGGGATGGACGATTTGTGTTGGGCGAGAGTTCGTCGGAAAGCGCGGGGGGTGTTGCGGAACATGCTTTGTGTCATACGATCGAGAGCGGTGGGGGGGGCCAACCTCGGATGATCGATTATTCCAGACGCGGCGGAAGCGGGCGCGACCCACGCGGTCCGCGATCGCTATTGCCTCCGAAGCCGA
The DNA here is from genome assembly GCA_027295245.1 of Planctomycetota bacterium. Taxonomy (GTDB): domain Bacteria; phylum Planctomycetota; class Phycisphaerae; order UBA1845; family UTPLA1; genus JAPULF01. The sequence continues at coordinate 2,883 of JAPULF010000083.1, read as the reverse complement.
ACGTTCGGCGTGTTTAGTGGGTCACAACCTCCGTCGACTGTACCGCGCAGACCCGGTTGCGACCGCCATTCTTGGCGGTGTAGAGAACCGCGTCGGCCTCCTCCAGGAGGTCTTCCCATGAATTGGAAGCGCCGCAGGTGACACCGATGGATACCGTGACTCGGTCGATCGTGGAGCTTGCCGGATGCGGGATGTTGAGTTCCTCGATCACCGCCCGGACTCGCTCGGCGAGAACGCGAACGCCGTCGAGGTTCGTTTCGGGCACCAGGACAACGAACTCCTCCCCGCCGTATCGTCCGACGAACTCGGTTGTCCTGCACACGTTGGTAATGCACTCGGCCACGCGGCGCAGGCACTGGTCGCCGGCTTGGTGTCCTTGCGAATCGTTGAAGGCCTTGAAGTGATCGACGTCGATCATCATGATACCGTAGACGTGATCGAAACGCTTGGACCGCTCATGTTCGCGGTCGGCGATTTCGACCCATGCAGTCCTGCTCAACAGCTTCGTGAGTGAATCCAGCCGGGTCTGCTGGGCGAGTTCGACGTTGCTGGCGGCAAGTTCGCGGGCCAAATCCTCCAGCCGTGTTTTCGCCGCCAACAATTCGGCGGTCCGCTCCGTTACGAGTCGTTCGAGATCGTTGCTGTGTGCCTCGACCTTCCGATTCGCCTGCTCCAGGTCCAAGATTGCGCGCCGCAGCCGTGCGTGGATACGAATTTTGGCACGCAGTTCTTCGTGGTCAAAGGGCTTGGAAATATAGTCGTCGGCCCCGGCGGTGTAGCCCGCAACCCGTTCATCGGTGGACGTCCGGGCGGAGACGAAGATGATCTGCGGGGGTGTGCCGTCGGCTGCGGCCAAGATCCGACGACAGGTTTCGTAGCCGTCGAGACCCGGCATCATGATGTCGAGCAGCAGGACGTCGGGCTGAAACTCGGAGAACTTGGCCAGGCATGCCTCGCCGCTTTCCACCGCCACGACTTCGTGGTCGTTCTGTAATAGCACCAGAACCACCTCGAGGTTGATGGCGTCGTCGTCACAAACTAGCACTTTCGTAGTCATCGGCATCCTTTCGTGTGACCAACCCACGTGGCTGATCGATAGTCATCGTTCCGGTCGTCTAAGTCAGGACCGGATCTCCCTCAGCGGTGCCGCACTGCTCTCGGACCTGGAGGAAGTCCGCGAAGCGCTTAGTGAAGGCATCGGCAATCGCCGGGTCAAAATGTTGGCCCGACTCGTTTTCTATCATGGACCTGGCTACTTCCGGCTTGAAGGCGGATTTGTAAACGCGAACGGACGTCAGGGCGTCGTACACGTCGGCCAGGGCGACGATCCGGGCGGCGAGCGGGATATCCGTTTCCGAAAGCGCATGCGGATATCCGCTGCCGTCGAAGCGTTCGTGGTGAGCCTCGGCGATCTCGACGGCCATATTCAGGAATCCGCCGGATTGGGTGTGTTCCGCCGCCTCCCGGAGGGCATCGGCGCCGATCAGCGAGTGGCTCTGCATGATCCGAAATTCCATGGCCGAGAGCCTGCCCGGCTTGAGAAGGATGGCGTCGGGAATCCCGACCTTGCCGATGTCGTGCAACGGACTGGACATGTGGAGATTGGCCAGGAAGGTCTTGTCAATATCCTCGGTGTACGGCCCGGTTTCGGCAAGCTCTTCCGCCAGGATTTGGGAATAGCTTCGTATACGCTCGAGATGTTCGCCGGTCTCCGGGTCCCGGGATTCGGCGAGCTTGGCGAGGGCGAAGACGGTCATGTCGCGGGTCTCTACGATTTCGGCGGTGCGCTCCCGAACGACTCGTTCGAGTTTCGTGTTGTATAGATGGATTTCGGAGTTGGCGCGGGACAGTTCTTTCAGTGCGCCGCGCAGCCGAAAGAGGATTCGCACCCTCGTGGACAATTCGTCGTGATCGAATGGTTTGACGATGAAGTCGTCCGCACCCATCTCGTAACCCTTGAGCCGGTCGACCGTGGACGCCTTGCCCGAAACCAGTATGACAAGGGTCAGTTCTCCGTATGGCGCCGACTTGATTTGCCGACAGACGTCGTAGCCGTCGATGTCGGGCATCATGATGTCGAGCAACACGAGGTCCGGGCCGAAAATCTTCATCTGGGAGAGGCAATCCTCGCCCAAGTCGGCTTCGGAAAGCTCGTATTCGCCCTCGAAAATCTCGCGCAGAATTCTGCGATTAGATTGATCGTCGTCCACAATCAGGATGCGTTTCTTCATGTTTCGGTCCGTCCTTTCCGCAAGATGCCCCAAACAGCGGGCACCCAAAGCTCACGGCTACGAGACGCCGACGGCCAGCGCTCGTTCCTTGGTTTCTTCCGTCGTGGTTGGGTCGTACGATTCGGTCTGTTCTTCCGAAGGGGCACCCCGCATCGTCCGCGGGAGAACCAAGTGGAAGATCGCGCCGCCCTCGGGATGGTTCTCGCACCAGATGCGACCCTGGTGGGCCGCGACGATCTCCCGGCAAATCGATAACCCCAGCCCCGTTCCGCCCGCGCCGGTTTGGGTCTTGCTCGACTGCACGAACTTGTCGAAGACCGATTCCAGCTCATCCTCGGGGATCCCCATGCCGCGGTCACGGATGGATACCCGGACTCGCTTATCGTCCTCGCTGATATCGATCCGGATGGTCTCTTGGTCGGGCGAGAACTTGACCGCGTTGCTGAGCAGGTTGCGCACGACCTGGGCCATTCGATTCTCATCCAATGTCAGCCGTATTTCGGCGTCGGGCTCGGCGTAGTCGACGGTGATGTTCCGGTCGGCGAGCAGCAAGTGGAACTCGTTCTGCACCGAGCGTAGAACGGACCGCAAGTCCGTGGGCTTGAACTCGAAGGCCATGTGGCCCGCCTCCATCTTGGCCAGGTCGAGGATG
>JAPULF010000082.1 GCA_027295245.1 Planctomycetota bacterium | reverse complement strand
CACGATCACCAGGCCGGACGTCTCCTTATCGAGGCGGTGCAGCAGGCCCCACGAACGCGACTCGCCGAGATTCTGAAGGGCGTTGCCGTATTCGGCGAACAGCCCGTTCAGAAGACTGTCGTGCTCGTGCTTCTTGCCCGGTTGCGTGACCACGCCGGGCGGCTTTTCGACGACGAGCAGCTCGCGGTCGGCATATCGAATCTCGAACGAAACGCGATCGTTGACCTTGACGGAGTAGTGCATGCCCCGATTGTACAACGCAATCCGAATCTCGCAGGTGGTCGCTCGCACGGATTTGCCTATGATGTCGCCCAATCCGCCGGCGCGGAGGCTTGTAGCACAAACTCCAACCGGGCCGCGGCCGACATCGGAGCGAAGATCGACCAGTGACCGAACGCCCGAACATCATTCCCTACGCGAGCCTGAAGCCCGGGCCGGATTCCGACGCCTACCCGGCTACGCTGTTGGGTCGAATCGATCGTCGCTACCTGAGCCACCCGGCGGTCTGGAAAGTCCTGCTGGTACTCTTGGCCGTCGCACTGATCGTTCCGTCCGTTCAGTTCGTCAAGCGCATCCAGGAGGTCGAGTCCAGCTTCTATCGCCAGAACAAGCACAAGACCGCCCTGGGCCGATGGCTGGCGGATGCCGAGGCCCTCACGAAAATCGACGAAGGCGAGCAGCCCTACGGATTCGGACACTGGTTTCCATTACCGCCGACCGTCCTGATATCCCTGATCCCACTCTGGAAGATGGGATTCGCCGCCGCCGGCGTGACCTGGGCGGCCCTCAAGGTGGTCGGATTTTTTGTTGCGATGGGTTTGCTGGTGGCCGCCCTGGGTCGCACCGGGCGCGCCGTGCCCTTGGGTGTTCTGCTGATGACCGCGGCGTTCGCGTTGCGCCCGATCATCTCGGACCTTCAACACGGAAACCTCAACACGTTCATGTTGATCTGGCTGGCGCTGGCGTGGGTGTTCTACACGCGAGGCCGGGATGGCTGGTCGGGCCTGTTCATGGCACTCGCGATAGTCACCAAGATCACGCCCGCACTGGCGCTGGTGTACTTCGCCTACAAGGGAGCGTGGCGCTTGGTGATCAGTGCCTGCATCGGGCTGGTCGTGCTGATCGTTGCCATGCCGAGTCTGTACCTCGGGCCGAGTCGGAACGCTGAGCAACTGAAGGCTTGGTATACGCTCATGGTGGAGCCGTCTGCCGTTCACGGCTTCGCGACGGTGACGATCGAAAACCAATCGCTGGGCGGCACGGGGCTGCGGTTGCTGTCCAACGCCGGCTTGCTGCCGGTGGAACCGCCCTCGACCGACATGGCTGCCCAGGCGGGCATGGAAGTTGAGCACATGGCGAGACCGACCACGATCGCCGGCAAAATGCTGCGGCCGGGCCTGGCGGTGCTGACGCTGTGTTTGCTGGCGTGGCTTTGCCGCACCCGATCGGGCGATCGCAAGGACGTGCGGCTGTGGATCGAATTCGGGATCGTGTTGATCGCCATGCTCCTGATGAGTGAGCGGACATGGAAACACCACGGAACGATTCTGCCGTTCGTGTTCCTGACCGTTTGGTATGTCCTGACGTGCCGGCCCTGGTCCGACCGGTTTCGGGCCTGGTTCGTCGCAGGACTCGTTGCCCAATTCGCGTTGCTGGTTTGCAGCGGGGAGTTTCTGCTGGGCGGACGGGTTGCGGATTTGCTGCTGGACGGAGGCGTGTTTTGCTGGGGGCTGGTGCTATGTTTCGTGCAACTCGCGATTCTGCTGCGGGCGTTGCAACAAGAAGGGCGGCCCACGGCGAGTGCGGCCGCCCGAAGTTGATGCTTTGCGTTCGGCCGACCGGCCGGCCGTGTTACCCGCCCATTGCGACCTGTTTGATCGTCTTCGAGCCCCGCTCGATCCCGACGAAGTTCAGAAAGTGGCCGAAAGTCAGGCGCGGGATGGAGAGTGCCGAGGCCCTTCGAACGGCCAACTCGTATAGCTCGTCTTCGCGAAGCTTTCGGCGCTTGACGGCCGGCTTCGTGGGATCGATGCCGAATTGTCTCACACCGGGCGGCGCCGAGACCGGGGCGGCCGCAAGGACCGGCTCGGCCGCGTCGAGTTCGTTTTCCGATTCGCCGTCTTCATCACCCTCGTCGGAATCCTCGTCGAGTTCTTCGTCGAGTTCTTCGTCGAGTTCTTCGTCGAGTTCTTCGTCGAGTTCTTCGTCGTCGCCACCCTCGTCATCCTCGTCATCTTCTTCCCACTCGTCATCTTCATCTTCATCTTCGAAATCGTCCGAGTCGTCTTCCTCGCCCCACTCATCGTCATCTTCTTCGTCGGAGTCGTCATCGCCCCAGTCCTCGTCCTCGCCGACCTCGTCTTCCTCCGAACCCCAGTCGTCCGTGCCCGCGTCAACGGCGGAGGCAAACGCCTCGATATTCTCCGGCTGTGGCTTGCTGCCCACGATCAGGTAGTCGGTCGAGGCGTCGACCGTTCGAACGACTACCCCACCGGTGCGCGTGACCAGAGCCCGAATCACATCGAAGCCGCGGGGATCATTGAATCCGTCGCCGTCTATATCGAAGTCGCCGACAACGCAGAAACGTGTCTTGCGACCCATCAAGCGGCTCAGCACGATGTTGCCGATGCCGTCACCGACAAGGATGGGATTGTCGGGCGACGGAGGCGTGATCACCTTGCATTCGGAGGTCATGTCATCGACGCTGACGACTTCGATGTGTCCCTTGCCGCGACCGTTGTCGGGGATGCGGACATCCGACGAGTACACCGCGAACGTCATTCCGAGCGCCACGCCGTCGGTCCGGCCGAGGCCGATGTGTACCAAGGCGTCACCCGGCAGGGCCCGCAGGACCTGGCCGATCGGTCTTCGCGCCACCGCCAGCGGTTGGGCGCCCGGCGGGGGCAGGCCTTTCATGTCGCCGAGGGCGGCCCTCTGCGTAGAGATGAGCGATTCCAGTTCGGCTCGTTCTCGTGCGTCTTGGCTGCGACGTTTGGCCTGATAGCTTAGTATGGACGACAGTTCGTTCTGCTTGGCGGCGAGCTTGCCGCTGATTGCCTCGATGTCGGACTGGGTTCTTTCGTCAAGCTCGCTTTTGCTCTTTTCAATCTCCGACAGACGGTCGCTGATCGACGCGAGGTCCGACTTGAATTTTTCGTCGCGGACCCGAAGGGCCTCCTGATTCGCGTCGAGGTCGGCGCCGGCTTTCTTCAACCCAGCGGCCAATTGCCTTCGAGCCGAGGCCTCGTCGACGTAAAGCTCGTGCAGTCCCTGAACGATCGCAACCACCCCGTTCGATGCGGAGAGCAGGTCGGGATTGGGGACTTCACCGGCATCGCGAATCGACTGCAAGGCGACGTCGAGCTTCTGAAGGGCCATCTGCGGAGAGTCGTCCTGGCTGCCGGTCAAACGCCCCGCCGTCGTGCGGAACCACTGCATCATCACGCCGACAAGGGGTTTGTTTCCGCCCTGGGCATCGGCGAACCGGTCGCGGGCGGCCCGCTCGTCGCCGCTTGTGGCGAGGTTGCGGTGGGCCTTCTCGGCCCGGTCGGCGCGGGTCTGCAATTCCTCCTGCCCGGTAAAGAGGAGGATCAACGTCCCGATCAACAGGACATTTACGATGATCGATACGACCAAGGGAATCTTGGTCGTGCCTGAACCGCCACCACGGTGTTGGGGCGCGACACCCGCCATGAGAAACTCCTCATTACGCTAAACAACCGGCACGGCCGGCACTCGCAGTTTCAGGTCCGCTCTCTTTCCCTCGACCTGAGTGACGGTGCGTCGGTTTGGGGTGGGTACGGTGCGGGCTCTACCACACCGACTCTGGTTGGTACACACCTATAGTATCTGCGAGACGCCCCGAAATGTCAATGCCCACTGGGGTTACGCGCCCTGGCCCGACGCCGGGGCAGGTCCGCGAAACCGTGGCTGAACCGCTCACGGGGCATCCTCGCCCGGACAATCGGACACCGGTCGCCACTCGTCAAAATCGGCCGCATTCGGTGCCTGTCGAGCGAGTAGCCGGTAATCTATCCGCGTGCCTCGAAAGACCCTCTATCTGATCGACGGACACGCGCAGATATACCGCGCGTACTACGCACCGTTCGGGATGCTCACCTCGCCGGCCGGAGAACCGACCAGGGCCACCCACGTTTTCATGCAGGTCCTCCTGGGGATCCTCCGCGATCGAAAACCGGACTTTCTCGTGATGGTGATGGACGTGAGCGACAAGGATGTCTTTCGGACCCAACTCGATCCGACCTACAAGGCCAACCGGGAGGCCGCCCCCGAAGACCTCGGTCCGCAAATCGATCGAATCGTCTCCATCCTCGAGTTGATCAAGGTGCCCATCCTGCGCCGGCCGGGATTCGAAGCCGACGACCTCATGGCCACGCTCAGCCGGCGATATGCCTCCGACAATCTGGACGTAGTCCTGGTGAGCAAGGACAAGGACCTCGAACAATTGCTCGGCGAACACGTGCGGATGTACGACCCGGGCAAAGACCGAGAAATAGACGCGGCGTCTATGTTGGCGGAAAAAGGCTACTCGCCGGAGCTGGCCGTCGAAGCCCAAATGCTGATCGGCGACAGCACCGACAACATCAAGGGGGTCACCGGCGTGGGTCCCAAGAAGGCGGCCCAACTGCTTCAGAAATACGGCTCCGTGCAGGCGATCATCGACCATGCCGATGAGTTAACGCCCAAGCTGCGCGAAAACGTGCTTGCGTTCCGAGAGCGAATGGAGGTCGTTCGGAAGCTGGTGACGCTTCGCCAAGATGTCGAATTCGAATTCGATTTGTCAACGGCGGACGTCGCGCGCATCGAGCCGGCGGCGGCCCGGCCTGTCTTCGTGGAACTTGGATTCAGGCGGTTGCTGGAGCAGATCGGCGATTCTCCGGAACAAGAAACAAGTTCAATTCCCGGGCAAACCGAAGTGGACGGCGCCGGGGGTCAGGGCGATCTGTTCGCGTCGGCTCCGGAGTCAACGGATGGAATATATACCCTGATCGAAACCGAGGAAGCGTTGGCGGACCTCGCTTCGAAACTCGCCGCCGCGGGCACGTTTGCATTCGACACCGAAACAACCCAGTTGAACCCGGTCGCCGCCAGGCTTGCGGGGCTGAGTTTTTCGTTCAAGTCCGGCAGCGGGTTTTATGTGCCCGTTCGGGGGGACGGCCCCACGCTCTCGGAGGACGCCGTGCGGAAATGGCTCGGTCCGGTGCTCGCGGACGCCGGGATTCGGAAGTGCGGCCAGAATCTCAAATATGACCTGGTGGTCTTGGCCAACGCCCAAATACCGGTGGCCGGCGTGTCGTTCGACACCATGATCGCAAGCTTCGTGCTGGATTCGACGCGCAGGTCGCACGGCATGGACGCCCTGGCGATGGAACTGTTGCACTATCAGCCGATTCCGATCTCGTCCTTGATCGGCAAGGGCAAGGACCGGATATCGTTTGACCGGGTGCCGACCGATCGGGCGTGTCAGTACGCGGCCGAAGACGCCGACGTAACGTGGCGACTCTATGAAGTCTTGCAGCGGCAGATGACCGATCCGGAACTGTCGGAGTTGTTCGCGACGGTCGAGATGCCTCTGCTCGAGGTCCTGGCGGAGATGGAGCTTCGGGGCGTTGCGGTAGACACCGCCGTTCTTGCCCGGATGAGCGGGGAGATGGCGGGCCGTCTGACCGAATTGCGCGACCGGATTCACACGGAAGCCGGTCGGCCCTTCAACGTCGATTCCACAAAGCAGCTTGCCGAGGTGCTGTTCGACGAGCGAGGCCTGCGCGTGGTGCGTAAGACCAAGACGGGTCGGTCGACCGACGCGGAGGTGTTGACCACCCTGTCGGCCGAGAGCGACGATCCGATTCCCAGGTGGGTGCTGGAGTATCGCGAACTCGCCAAGCTCAAGGGCACGTACGTCGATGCCCTGCCGGAACTCGTCGACCAGCGCACCGGGCGGATTCATCCGAGCTTTCATCAGACCGGCGCCGTCACGGGCCGGCTGTCGTGCAGCGATCCGAACCTCCAAAACATTCCCATTCGAACGGAGACCGGTGCCCAGATTCGCCGCGCATTCGTGCCGGGCGAAGCGGACTGGGTTCTGCTCAAGGCGGATTATTCGCAGATCGAGTTGCGGGTGCTGGCCCACTTTTCGGGTGACAAGGCACTGGCGGCGGCGTTTAACGAGGACCGTGATATTCATGCGTTTGTCGCCTCGCAAATCGAGGGCGTGCCGCTGGACCAGGTCACCAATCAGCAGCGAAGTCGGGCCAAGACGGTGAACTTCGGGATTGTCTACGGGCAGTCGGCGTTCGGGCTGTCGCGGCAGACCGGGATGTCAATGAACGATGCGCGGGTGTTTATCGAGCGGTATTTTGCGCGCTATCCGTTGATTCGCGGATTTCTCGACAAGTGTATTTCACACGCCCGGCGGCACGGATACGTCAAGACGATTCTGGGTCGGCGTCGGACCATTCGGGAGATCAACTCGCGCAACCGGACCGCCCGAAGCGCAGCGGAACGGTTTGCGGTCAACACCGTGGTGCAGGGGTCGGCGGCGGACATGATCAAGCGGGCCATGATCAACATAGCGGCCCGCATTCGAAAAGAACGCCGTCCGAGCCGGATGCTGATTCAGGTCCACGACGAACTGGTGTTCGAAGTTCCCGAGAACGCGGTGGCGGAAGAGAGTTCGATGATCATCGAGGAAATGTCGAGGGCGATCCCGCTGGACGTACCGGTCAAGGTAGACGCGGCTTGGGGGCCGAACTGGCTGGACATGAAAAAGCAATGATATCCGCGTCAGCGTGTGATCCGATATTGCCGCAAGCTGGTAATTTACGGCGAAAAGAAAACCGGTCGGCCCGCGGCATAAGACGAAGCCAGTTTGCGACATTGATCGGCCAGTGCGCCGCGACCGCCGGCCTCGGCGAGTTGCAACGCGGTACGCGCCGTCTCCGCGGCCTCGCCCCAATGGCCGAGTCCGGCCTGGGCTGCCGCCCGCGATAGCAGCGCCGCGGGATCACGCATTTCGCTCAGCCCGCACGCCCGAGTCGCCAGCTTTAGCGCGTCTTTCGGCCGTCGAAAGTCGGCGTCGGGGTGGGTCGCAAGTACCCATGCAAGCGTTGTCGGCAGCAGCGCCGAATCGGGCCTCCGTTCCACACCCTTCTGCAACGCCGCAACCGCGTCCTCGAGGCGGTCAATCTCGAGCATCGCAAGCCAAAGATTGAAATGGGCCTCTTCGTAGTTCGGCTGGAGACGGATGGCCTCTTGCAGCGCGACGAGACCTTCGGCCGTCCGGCGTAGCCGACACAAAACGACCCCGTAGGCATTCAGTTGCCTGGAATCGTCCGACCGGATTGCGAGGCCCTTCTGATACGTTTCGGCCGCGTCTTCGAAAAGAGATGC
>JAPULF010000081.1 GCA_027295245.1 Planctomycetota bacterium | reverse complement strand
TTCTCATCATGGAAGGCGGACGAATACAACAGTGTGGAACCGTCGGTCAGGTTGTCGGCCGGAAGGACGACAATCGTTGTCAATACGAGATGACACTGGCGCGGGCCGTTCCGGAAGTCGCCGAGACTCTCGAGGGTATCGACGGACTCGATCGAGTGGAAGTTCACGGACGGGAGGTGACGTTCGAATACGAGCACGACGAAGGTGCGGCGGCTAACCTTCTCCGGCTCTTGTTCGAGCGCGGATTGCCCGTGGCGAGATTCTCGCCGGTAGAGCACGACCTGGAACAGGCCTACTTGCGCACTGGAATACGACAGGTGAATTAATGCGGTCGGAGGCAATGTTTTCGAACCCGCATGGGTGGGCCCAGATCAGGCTGCTGGGCGGCTGGCAACGGGTTTTTGCGTTTGTCGGTGTTTACGGACTCGCCGTGCTGGTGTTTCACGTCGTGATTTATCGAGTGTCGCGCGACGAATTCACCCCCGCCCAGTTTGCCTCCGGTGCCCTCATTGTCATGACGTACATTCAGGCCGCGATCATCTTCCTTGTCGGGGCGACGGCGATCAAGAAGTCGATTCATCGGGACTTCACGTCGGAGATGATCGCGTCCCATCGCATGACGCGAATGAGCGGGTACACCGCGACGATCGGATACATGACCGGCGCGACCGCCCGCGTGTGGTTGATGGTTCTGGTCAACTGGCTTGTGTGTGCCGTGCTGGCCCGGGTCGCCGGTTTTTCGATACTGGTTCCGACGACGATACTGGTCGTCTTCGCGTGCCTCGGGTTGATGTGCTGGACATTCGCAGTTCTTGTCGGATTGGGTACGCGGGGAACGACGTCGATCGGGGGGTTGCTGGTTGTCATCCTGGTTCTTTGGAATACGGGGGCGATCATCGGCGTTCCCGGACTTGCGTTGCTGGTTGGACACACCGCGATCATTGATCTACAAGACAGCCTCGTGGACGGCATCCAAGAGTCGTCGATCGTCATCTCGATGATCGGGCAACTGACGTTTGCCTTGGCATTTTTTATCGCCGCGGCGCGGAAGTTTCGCCGCGACGACGTTTCAGCCTTTACGCCGAGTCTGGCGTGCGCCCTTCTGGCGGCCTTTGCGCTTTTGAGCGCGGTTGCACTGGAACATTATCCCAATACGGGCGGTCGGTTTCTCCGGACGGTCATCACTTCGACCCATCAGACCATCGCCACACTCGTTGCTCTGGCAATTCTTGCGTACTTGCCGGTGACCACGATTGCCAGAAGCGCTGCGCTTTGGACGAGAAGACGTTCCAAGGATTCGGAGTTTCGTGGGCCCGGTCCGGGGCCGTTTTGGTTGGGACCAATCACCGCTACGCTGATCGTGCTTGCCATTCTGAACGCCGTGGCTTGGGCGGGCGACGGCGCCTTGACCGGTCTCGTTCTGGGTGAGGGTTCGCGGGCCGGCGTTCTGATCGCCATACCGTTTTTCTTGTGCGTGATGACCGGTGGGGCCATTGCGAGGTATGTCTACTCGAGGGCCTCGAGCGTGATTTGGTTTTTGGTCGGGTACGCCGTCCTGTTCTGGGCCATTCCGCCGTTGCTCGACCTCTCGATGGCGGCGGCCGCGGGTCGGGACTTTGACGATCCCTTCTCCTGGGTATTCGGTTGTTCGCCGGTGGGCACCTGGATCATTGCGATCGACTTCGCCACGACCGCCCCCGTCGTTCCGGGTTTGATCTTTCAAGCCGCTGTTGCGTGTTTGTCGCTGATCCCGGCATTTCGGGCACGCCTGACTTCGGCTCCAGCTGCATCCGATTGAGATCCAGGGTTGCTACGTGTCGGGGGCTTTGGCGGGGAATCGCGGTTTTTTGCCCTGCAGAACCCGAATGACATCGTCGGCGACATCGTCACGGCCGATCCAGGCATCGTCGGTCGCGGCGGATACGTGCGGCGTGAGGATGCAATTGGCCCCCCGAAGTTGGCGGAGGTGGTGATTGGAAGGCAGGGGCTCGACCTCAAACACGTCGAGGCCCGCTCCGGCCAGCTTTCCGGTTCGTAGGGCCTCGGCGATGGCGACATTGTCGATCACGGCCCCGCGCGAAGTGTTTACGACGATTGCGGTGGGCTTGAGCAAGGCAATACGCTCGGCATTCAAGAGGCGCTTCGTGTCCTTTGAGACGCGAAGATGGACCGAGAGGATGTCCGCCTGTTTGAGGAGCGTCTCCAGATCGACGGCCTCGCCTTTCCAACCGACGGGCTGCTTGGCGGCAAGGTCGTGATAGAGAATCCGGCCGCCAAATGCGGCCTGGAACATCTTCCCGAGGTGTTCGGCGACGGGGTCCAAGCCTAGCAGACCCAGGGTTTGTTTGCCGAGTTCGCGGCCGGAGGGCTTGCGGAGGTCCTCGAACTCCCCCTGCCGCAGAGCCCGGTTGAAGGGCAGGAGGCGGCGGTGAACGGCCATGATCAGTGCGAGGGCGAACTCGGCCGTGGATGCGACGGCGACATGGGGCGTGTAGACCACGTGAATATCGCGTCGCTGTGCGGCGCGAAGGTCGATGTGGTCGACGTTGGGGCAGGCCCTGCCGATGACCTTCAGGTTTGGTGCTGCGTCAATAATGCGGGCCGTGACGTGGGCCTTGGATTTCACAAGCAGGGCGTGGGCGTCGGGCAGGGCGGCGATCAGCGTTTCCGGAGCGGGATTGTCCAGGACGGTGACGGTGCCGCATTGCTTGAGCCGGTCTACGACCGCCTGCTGGAAGCCCTCAGCAATGACTATGTTGTGCTGCCGGTTTTTCATTCGGTTCCGCTCAAAATATTGCGGGCCGGCGTACAGTCAGTCCGTTTCGGTCCATTCTTTTCCCGGCGGACGGGATATTATGATATCTTGCTCCGAAACCGTGGCAAGCCCGCGTAAGGCGAGCACGGAACCAAAGCCGCCGCAGCATAAAAGGGGATACGGATGAATAAGGGATTCTGTCGCCGTCTGATGGGGACTTTCCTGGTTCTATTGGCAATCGGAGCCGGCGTTCAGGGCCAGGACAACCCACCGGGGTCGTCTTCGAGCGATGGTTTGGATTCCGACGGGAAATCGGCCGGCAAGACGATCGAGTCCTCGGAGGTCGAGGCGGCACCGGTCGAGATCGAGTCGGCGGCGGAAGCGGAAGGCCGGGCCAAGGCGACGTTGAAAGCGGCGTCGGCTTCATCGAAGCGGGAGCCGCCCTCGGCGGTGGTCCGGGAACCGTCACAGGGTCGGCCGATCTTCATCATGCCGGACGAGACGTTCTATTTCGTCATGCGTCTGCCGGCGGACCTTCAGGGCGACGTTCGCTTTGCGTTGGTGCACGCGTTGGAGCCGACGGTTCGCGTGACGCTGTACACCGAGACGCCGCCGTCGTACGTCAACGATGAATACTGCACGTTGGTACTGAAGGTTCCTTCGAGCGCCCAACCCGGGCTGTACGATCTGGAAGTTCGGTCGGCGACGGGGCAACACTTTTCGCGGCGCTGCGTCAAGGTGGTGAACAGTTTCAAGGATCGGTTTCGGTTCGTGCATCTTTCGGACATGAACGTGGGCGACCTCACGGCGCCGGATTTCGACGAGATGTTGCCGAACGAGATCAACCTGCTGGCGCCGGAGTTCATCATTGCTACGGGCGACTATACGGAGTGGGCTCGGGCCCGGAACGACGCGTCCAGTTGGAATCGGGTGCTGAAGTTTTTTGAGAAGTTCAATGCGCCGGTCTTCATGATTTGCGGGCTTCACGATCACGAGGCAAGCTTCACGCGGTTCGTAGCCAGCAATCCGATCGGCAAACTCGATTACGGGGCCTATCACGGGCTGCTGCTGTTGGATCACGCCGGCAACCCGATCGACCAGGATTTTTCGCAGTTGCAATGGGTTGACGCGGACCTGAAGCGCAACCGGAACAAGCGTTTCAATTTCATCGTGACGAACAGCCACGAACTGGCATTGCTGGATATCTGGCGGGAGCGCGGCGGGGCGGCCGAGTTCGTCAGGGAGCACAAGATCCGGATGATGATCGTTGGGGGGGCGACGGACTGGGACTACAAGGAATTTGCGGACAAGCTCGCCGGCCTGGACGACATGATTCTGATTCGGACGCACCAGTCGAGCACTTGCATGCGGGATCGGGCGACGGGGTTCAGCCACTATCGCGTCATCGAGATCGACGGCGACCGGGTGGATTACATCTATCCCGACGACAACGCCGTCGACAAGCTGGCGCATTCGATTCCGACGGGTCGGCTGCGGGTCTTCCTGGATGCGCCGAATGACGGGTCGGCGGATCGCGTGGGGGCCACGATTCAGAATGCGCTGAATCGGCCATTTGAGAACGTGCATGTCTGGCTCCGAGTGGCCAAGCGCGGCGACACAAAGCCGATCGTGGCGCCGGGCACCCTGGTGCGGGCGATGGATGTTGGTTCGTACTGGGCGTGCGACGTGGCGTTCGACTTGCCTGACAAGGGGGCGGTCAGGATCGTGGCATCGACGGGCCCCTCGAATGTGCCGCCGCCGCTGCCGATCACCGTGGGGATCGAAGGGCCGAGCGAGTGGCGCTTTTCGTCGAGGACAACCGATTTCGGCATGACGTATTTTCACAGCGATGCGGAGGTCAGTGTGAAACTCACCAACCGGGCCAAGGAGGCCGTGACCTGCTGGCCGGTGATTCGGGTCAACGGGTCCAAGATCCATCCGACCCGCTCGGCGTGCCCGCGGCTGCCGATCACGTTGCAGCCGTCCGAGTCGATCAGTCTGCCGATGGTTCTGAACCTTCGGCGGGTGAGCCCGGGGCCGCACGTTTTGCAGATTTATTTTCTGGAGGACCCTCTGACGCGTCTCAGCACGTTCAACGTCACACTGGCCCACGGTTCGTAGGGCGGGAGGCGCTCTTCGCGCCAGGGCGATCGCATTTTCAGACTCGCGGGGCCGCGGGCCGGTCATCGTGGTTGTATCGGGCGGCCTTTCGGGGCTATTTGAGTGGCAACGCATTGGGCGTTTG
>JAPULF010000080.1 GCA_027295245.1 Planctomycetota bacterium | reverse complement strand
AGGGGCGTCTCTTCCAGGCGTCCCATTCACCGCGCCGCAAGACGGACGGCCGCGGGTTTGCGGCTCAGCCCCAAACCCGCGACGCCCGTTTGTGTCCCGAACGGCGCGCCGTGCGGGCGCTGTTCGGAACAACCGGCCGATTACTTGCCTTCGGTGACGGTCGCCGATCGTGCGCCCGCCGAACCGCCTGACGCTCCAATTGCGTTTGTGCTGCAATCTTCGAGATCACCCCGATAACCTCGGCGATTTGTTCGGACGACTTGTCGATCAACTTCATCGCTTCGATGTTTTTCTCGACCGCGGAGCCGCCGTCTTCGGCACGGCTGCCCGTGTCCCGGGCGATCTTGTCTTTGATCAGCAGGCTGGCGACCGTGTTTTGAAGATCGACGGCCACCTGCTTCTGAGGCGTGACGTCGGTGGCGTACTTGACGACCTTGAACGGCCTGCCGTTGAGTTCGAGGATGGGGTTGTACGACGCCTGGAATCAGACTTCCTTGCCGCCCGTTCGATCGCGAGAACGAGGGAAGGTCGGTGGATTCGCTCCAAGATGAGCCGATGCAGAGTTTTCTCGCGAACGACGAATCACCTAAGGAACTCATCCACGCGTTCGTCGCCGACATGCCGGTCAAGACGAAGGCGATTCAAGAGGCCCTCAGTCAGGGGAACCGAACAGCCCTTTCACGGTTGGCAAGAGCCCTGAACGAGCAGGGTGGCAGCTATGGATTCGAGGCGATCACCAAGGCGGCCGAAAAGGTGGAAACAGCGATAGGTGAAGGGGACGAGAAGAACATCAAGTTCAAGGCGGAGGAGCTCATGAAGCTCGGCGCACTCATCCGCGGTCCGGCGCAAGGCTGATCCCCGAAGGGGTATCGCCGGGGTTCCGCGATCGTGGTCCACTCAATCGCCAATCCGTTGCTGTTTCGGCGATCTCTCTTCGTTGTCTTAATCCGAGAGTCGAGGGCCCAGGCCACCGAATGCGGCCCGCGCGGCCGGGAGATTCGCCTCGGCGACGGTCAAGGGTGAATTGCCGCTGGCATTGAGAATCTGCGTGAGTCCGTTTTCGCAGTCGAAGAGAATGGCGTCCCGGAAGGGGCTCCAGTTGCGAAAGCGGCAGTGTCGGCAGCCTACGTATTTTCGGTGATCGGACGATTCGCGAACATTGATTGCGAAATTTCGCTCGTCGTCGTCCGCGGCGGATTCGTGCAAGAGCAGGACGTTTTCGTCGACGGGGCTCCAGGCGACGGGAAAGCAATAGCGCACCGATCCGATCACTTTTTCGGGGCCCGGTCCGACGGATACGATGTTTGTATGAGAGACGCCTTCCTCTTCGGTGCGGACCTGTCTTGCGATCAGCCGGCCGCGCAGATTTAACACGCCCGCTGACACACGTTCGCGCTCGACCGGTTGATTCGGGGTCGCGTCATGCACGATGTCGGCATGGGTCGCATCAACGGGCCCGTGTTCGGGCGTGAGCCAAACGACGAGAGGTAACCCGGCCAGGAAGGCGCCGGCCGCCACCGCCGATCCGCGAAGGATTGTCATGGTCAACATGAATTGGAAATCGGCGAATTCGGGACGCCGGGTACAGTGAATGCACGTCGGAATCGTGTCAGGAGCCGGTTTTGCCGGGCCCCAAGGCCGAAACTGCCGGAAGAGTCGCGAGGAGCGAGATTGAACGACGCGGCGACGCGGTGTATCCTGATGGGTGGATACTTCCTTGTAATCGAATGCATCGACGAAGAGGAGGCCGACCCATGAACCGTGCAATCATTGTTGTGACCGTTTGGGGATGGACGTTGCTCAACGTCATATCGCGTCGGCCGACGTCAATTCGGTCCACAGCACGAACCGGGAGGGACACTCGTCCATTCGTCGACGCAATGATCCTTCCGTAGTCACTATGACACCGCCGGCGGGGATGCCGAGGCATGGAAAGCGAAACCCGAATCCAAGTCGCCACGTCGCAGGAGCACGGTACGGTCGTCGTGCGGCCATCGGGCCGTTGCACGGTGGGGATGTGCGAGACCCTTCAGCATTACATGAAGCAGATCCGGAAACCGGGCTTGACGGACCTTTACGTCGATCTGTCCGGGGCCGAGTTCATCGACAGCACGTTCACCGGTTTTCTTCTTTCGATGGCCAAGCGGAAGCCGGATGCCGCGGCACCGGCGTTTCATTTGCTGCGTCCGTCCGAAGCGGCCACCGGCGTGCTGAGAGAACTGGGCGTCGTGCAGATTTTCGATATCTGCCAGTCGATGCCGTATCCGCCGACGGACTGGAAAGAGCTTCCGATCGTGTCCGCCGGCTGCGAACGCGTTGCCGACCATGTCATTGATGCGCACGAAGAACTGATCGATTCCGACAGCACCAAGTCGGGGCAATTCGTTCGGGTGGTCGAGTTGTTCAAGGCCGATCGGGATCGAAAGCGCGGTTCGGATTCAACGCAGTGATCGAGCCGATGCGGAGGCCCTGAATCAGACGTGCGTCTGTTGATCGCGCGTGGGCCGCGATTGTTGCTCGTTCGACGGTTTACTCGACTGGGCGATGTGCCACGTCAGGATCGCGTCGTGAAAGGTTGCCAGGCGGCGGCGCGAATTGAAGAAATGCTTGTTCACCTCCAATAGCATGTCTCCGTCGTTGTCTTCGAGGATGACCCTGCCGTCGAGCCGGCCCCTGCGGACTTTGGCGACCAGACGCCAGGGCACGTCCAGCGGTTCGGGCCGGTGGCCGATGAGACACACGCCGTTGTGATCAACCGCGGCGCGGTGCCGGCGACGCGTGAACAGTCTCCATGAAACAAGCAGGCCCATCGTGACAAAGGCGAGTTTGCCGAGTTTGACGGGCGTTACCGGCGTGCCCGCCAGGAATGCAACGATCACCCCCACCCAGACAAGAGCGGCGGCGATGTAGCAAAACCGACCCCAGACGACGTGCTGGTGGATGACCACCGCCCGCTCGGACCAAGTGCGATTGCACGACTTGCACACGCTTCCCTCGCGGCGAAGGACCGGGACCTGCTCACAGATGGGGCATGATTGAAGCATGGATCACTCTTCGGATGCATCCACATGCGGACTGAGTTCGTGCAAATCGACAAACGAAGTTCGCGAAGGTGGACGATGGGTATGTCTCGGATCACCGTCGTCGGAGATTATGGGCCGCTCCATAGCCTTCCCACGGTCTTTCTTCGGAAATCTTGCCTGCATTGCGGATATTGCACCCAATCGTCGCGTAAGCAGTGTCCGAGAGTTTGGGGCGGCCATTGGTTGCCGTCTCACGATCGGTACGACGCATCCGTGTCGCCGAATGGCATCCTCCTTCCCGAGGGCGTCGGCAGTCCGGCTCATCAGGGGTGGAGCCTAGGGACTGGACCGGCTGTCGACGCCCTGTATTTCGTGTTCTCCCCACGTGACTTTCCGGCCGACGGTCAGCATGAGTCGGCGCGTTGCTACGGCTGCGAGCGATCGCGGTCGAACTAGAGCTGGGCAGAAGTCGCCGCACATGCCGGCGGCGAGAGAAAGAAAGACTTATGGCAAAATCGATGAGAAAAACTCCGGCCATTCTGAGAGGCGATAACGGTCTGATTCTGCTCGCTTTCGTGTTTGTCGTGGGGCTATTCGTCGGTATGTACCATGCGTTTGCCAGCGCGGCCGAGATACTTACGCCGGCGAAGAATATCACCGGTACGGGCAGGACCTTTTCAGAGCTTTTTAAGCCGCGATAGGGCGTGGGGTGGCCCTTTGAATCAATTGGCCTAATTGAAACGGC
>JAPULF010000008.1 GCA_027295245.1 Planctomycetota bacterium | reverse complement strand
CAGACCAATCGCATCGACGCCCCAGAGCCGCGATTTCGTTCCGGTCGTCGCTGATCGAAACCTCGACAATTGCGTGAAACGGACAAGGCCGACAACGAAACACCGGCTTTGTTTACTATTGGCGGGGGGATCCGCTTCCCGTGATGGCAAAAAAACGTCGATCCCCACTTGAATTTCAGACCGACCGGAGAACAATAAATCAGAAGGGCCGATCGGCCGGATTCGCCAGGCATCGACAGACTCTTGAAGGTGCCAAATCAGTCGTTCTTGGAGAATCGGAATTCCGGTCGATTGTTTTTTCGGTCATCGGGCCGACCGACGGTTGATGCCAAGGGATGTCGGTCATCGACCCGGGGACTTCACCTCGCACGTCCAATTGTCCCCGAGCGATCCGGCGAAATCCGTCCCCTGGCGGTTCATATCACGTGTCGGCTGCATCCATGACTGGCGGGTGAGAAGCGATAAGTCGTAGGGCGAGTCGTGCGCGCCGGGGCTACGCTTCCGGATCGCGCCCGGCGACGGATGCAGTGTGCGAGGACATCATGTCAAGTCAGGTCATTCGAAGTGATGCAACGGCGAAAATAATCGCCGAGTGTCCGAATTCCCCTGTAACACATCAACCCGCGTCATTGTCACATAGACGATCGGGCGGAACAGGGAGTGGGGTGGATTGGCGGGCTCGGCGTACGGTCGCGAAGCAACCTCCATCGTCCGCCCGGATGGGAAGAGCGGAGTGGAAAGGTGTCGGTGAGGGCTCTGCTTCGCGACCCCGAGCGTGCCGCGGGCGGCGACGCCCCGTGCGGGAATTGCGCAGACTTCGGTCGGAGTTGGAAGAGCAAGGTCTCCGTGAGTCATTCACGGAAGAGCGATGCTTTCCGGAGAGGGAGGTTTCGACCGATCTGCGAACATACCGTCTCTAGCCATGAGGGCGGTATGTACATTGCGGCCGTGGTGGAGAGCGGGAGCCCACCACGGCTCGCATCATTTAGAAGAACCGCGGGCACAATCTCGACAAAAAAAAGCCCCCGATGGATTGCAAAGTTGATCCTCGCGGCCGATGCGCATCACTGTAGCGCCGCTCCTTGTGAGCGACGAGCCTCGCGCGAGACCCCACCTCGCTCGGAGCGCGATTCTCGACGCCGCCATTCGTGAACTTCGCAGGGGCCGAGCCCAATGCCACCCGGCCCGCAAATGCGACCCAAACCCGGCGATCCGATCCAATCAACCAGGCAGGAATTCTTCAAACTGCCGACGCGCGGCCGCAAGATCCGACGCCGCGTTCTCTCCGCAGGTTCGCGATAGGACGATGGTCCCACCAAATCCCGCCTCGAACAGGGCCGCCAGGAGTCGCGGCGAATCAAGATGCCCCTGCCCCGGCGATACCTCGTAACCCGGATTCTCACTCGTCCCGGAAACGGCGTCGCGCGCCCGAACCAGACCGATCCGGCCCGGCAGCGTCTCGGCGACGGCGTGCGGATCGTCACCACGCATCAACATTGCGCCGGTGTCGCAACAGGCCGCCAAGCCGGCACAGTTTATTTCGGAGAGAAGTGATTGCATGGCCTTGGCTGATTGTCCGGATGTCTCCAGTGCAACGGTGACGCCGAGATGGTCCGCGTCATCCGCCAGAACGGTCAACGCGTCGCGGATCCGCCGCGGCTCACCCCCTGGATCGGTGGGCCCCGCCCGCCCCAACGTGGTCGACACTACAGGCACTCGAAGCTCCGAGGCCATGCGAATGATCGCCCGCATGGAATCCAGGCGGCGCTCGCCGCCGACCCCCGAACCATACCCCTCGCCGGACACCGGACCCCGCAGGCTGCCCAGCCGAAGGCCCAGATCGGACAGGTGTCTCAACAGGTGTCGACGACCGGTCTCGGAAAGCTCGCCCGGCGATATCGTACCGGCAGTCGCACCGACATCGACCGCCCTGAAACCGAGTCGCCGGGCTTGCGCCATGGCCGACTTGGCGTCAAGGCGCAAGTCATCCAGGCAGACGGACAGATCGGGACGCTTCATCAGATTCATCATTCCCTATACGCAACCGAGATTCACCGCGGATATCGCCCTTCCGCTCAACCGTTTACCGCGGTTATCCTACACCCGCGCGGTTGACTAGGCACGCGTACCGATCGGAGAACAATGCGTACGGTCTTCACAATCGCAATCGCAATCGCCGCCTTGGCGGTCGCCTGGCACTCGGGACCCCCGCCGGTCCGTAGCCATCCCGCGAACGCGGATGCCCGACCGTCGACCCGCCCGGTACGAGCGAATGGACAGTTTCGCGGCATGGCCGTGCAGTTGCACTGCAACGAGTGGTTTCCGGATGTCTACGATCAATACCACCCCTTGATCGCCGAGATCGCGGAACTCGGGGCCGACACGGTTCAATTCGTGGTGCATGCCTGGCAGGATCACGCCGGAAGCCTGGACATGCATCTCGATGCCAAGCGTACCGCGGATTCGGAACAGTTGGGCCGGCTCTGCGACCTGGCGCATGCCAGCGGCCTTCGTGTCATCCTGATGCCCCTGCTCATGCTGAAGAATCCGCGGAACAACGAATGGCGCGGCCAAATCGTTCCGCGAAATCGTGATTGGGACGCTTGGTTTCACAGGTTTACCCGGATCAACGTTCACTTCGCGAAGATCGGCGAGCGACACCGTGTCGAGGCCCTGATCATCGGCTCGGAGTTGATCAAGGCGGAGGCCCACACCAACCGCTGGCGGCGAATGATCGAGGAAGTTCGACAGCACTATCGGGGCAAGCTCGGGTACTCTGCGAACTGGGACCACTATCAGACGGACAAGATCCGTTTTTGGCCCGAACTCGACTTTGTCGGCATGACCACGTATTACGAATTGGCCAAGGGGCCGCGGCCCGGCATGGACGAGATCGATGCCAATTGGGCCCGCATCAAGTCGGCGATTCTGGCGTTTCAGCGGGAAGTCCGCAAACCGATCATCTTCACCGAGGTGGGTTGGTGCAGCCAGGAAGGAGCGGCCGCCGAGGCCTGGAATTACTACCAGAACCAGAAGGCGACGGCCGAAGGACATGCGGAGCAGGTCGCCTGCTACAAGTCGTTTCTGAAGACCTGGTCCGACGAGCCTGCCGTCGGCGGGATCATCTGGTGGGAATGGGACACCAGCGCCGGCGGAAAAAAGGATTTCAATTACACGCCGCGAGGCAAACCCGCCGAACAGGTCTTGCGAAAATGGTTTGCGGAAAAGGACGAACGCAGCCTGACCGATAAGAGCAAAGCGGTTCCATCGACGGCCGACCGTACGCCGGACCCTGAATCCCCCGGATCGGCCGCGGCGGAATAGAGCCATAACCCGAACGGAGTACAACGTGCCTCTGCCCTATCACGAACGAACACATGATTGCGGTTCCCTCCGGGCGACCGATGTTGGCAAGACTATTCTCCTCGCAGGTTGGGTCGACAATTTTCGCGACCTCGGAGGAATGGTCTTCGTGGACCTTCGCGACCGCGGCGGTAAGACCCAGCTTCGATTCAACGCCGATACCGATCCGGCGCCGCACAATGTCGCCCGCCTGCTGCGAAGCGAATTCGTCATCGCCGTTCGCGGCGAAGTCACCCACCGCGGCGACGACAAGGTCAACAAGAAACTGCCCACCGGAGAAATCGAAATCGTCGTAAAGGAAATCGACTTGTTGAACAAGTCCGAGACTCCGCCGTTTGAGATCAAGGACCACATCGACAC
>JAPULF010000079.1 GCA_027295245.1 Planctomycetota bacterium | reverse complement strand
CTGCGTGATCCGAACGTAGGGAATTATTCCCACGACCCGAGTGCGACCGTCACGAATCGGTTCTGGAGGCGGTTGGAATCGGATGTCGTCCATCGAGCGGATCGTATCGTTACGACCTGCCCGGAACTCTCGGACGCGTTGTCGAGATGCCACCCGGATGCGGCGGCGGGACGAATCTCCACGATTACGAACGGCTTCGACGCCGCCGACGCGCCGCGCGAGGCGCGAGCCAATCTCAGAGGTTCGACTTCCGGCGGTGAATCGCGGTCCACCCGGTCGACGTCGCGGCGTTTCGTCCTGGCGCACGTCGGGGCGTTCTATCGACAACAGAGCATCGGACCGGTCCTCGAGGCCATCCGTAGCCTGCGAGCCGATCGGCCGGACATCGCGCAGCGGCTGGAGTTTCGCTTGGTCGGGAGCCTGTCGGCAACCCAGTCCGCGCTGCTGAAGCCCGGCGACGAGCAGTTCTTCACCCGTGTGGGCTACCTGCCGCACGGCGATTCGATACGAGAAATGTCCAGCGCGGCGGCGCTGATCCTGGCGACGCCCGCCAACGCCGGGGGAAGGCTGTGCATCCCGGCCAAGACTTTCGAATACCTCGCGTTCGGGGGGCACATTATCGCAAGCGTACACTCGGGCACGGTGCTGGCGAAGATTCTGACCGATGCGGGAAATGTCACCTTGGTGACCGACCGGAACCCGGCGGCGCTGGCGGACGCCATTCGGATGCGCTTCGATCGATGGCGTTCCGGGATTCCCGATCGCCCTCGAAATCGCGGCGTCGTGGATCGTTTTCGGCGCGATCGACTGGCGCGCGACTACGCCGTTGTACTGGAGCAGTGCGTCCGAGGAACGTCGGGTTTGAGGCTGACACTCGAACGGGTCGCGGAGGATGCGGCGTGAGGATTCTCTGGCACATGCCGACGCTACGCCACAATACGTGCGGATTGTCCAATCGCGCGGTGCAATTGGCCGGACAGTTGCAGCGGCACGGACACGAGATCGAGTTCGTGGTGGACGCGAACAAGACGGATAGCACGGAAGACGAGATCGGCTCGATGGGCCTGCGGCGACTGATTCTGGAACCGCCCCGGCCGCTTCATTGGTCGCTCCAGGCGTCCGCCAAGCGGCGTTCGGCGGCTTCAATCGTTTCCATGATCGGGCTGGATCACGACCTGTTCATTTCATGCCAGCCGGAAGTCGTCGCGACCTACGCGGATGTCGAGCGACGCAAACCGCTTGTCTTTGTCTGCGGCGGCACCACGTTGTTGCACGATGTCGCCGGCGCGAGCGTGACTCGGCACTCCGGCCCGCGGCGACTTGCCTTCGGGCTGGATCGATATCTGAAACACTGCAATGAGTCGAATGCGTTTTCAGCGGCGGACGTCGTGATCTTCGACAGCGCCGCGACACGATCGCTCGTCCTGGAACGGTACGGCATGGACGGTCTCCGCTGCCACGTGGTTTACGGCGGCGTCGATCCCAAAGAGTTTCAACCCGCCAGTGGCTCGTGCCGGGAGTCCGCCCGGCGAATGCTGGGTGTCGAGCAATCGGAGTGGGTGGTGGTGTGGTCCGGCCGTCTTTCGCCCGAGAAGAACGTGGAGTTGCTGATTTCGTCCCTGCCGTTGATGCGGCGTCCACCCGATCGCGTCATGCTGGTCGGCGATGGACCCTTGCGACACGCCCTGGCCGAACGGGCCCGGGCCGAAGGTGTCGAGAATATCGTTCGATTTGTCGGCAGACAGTCTGACATTCGACCGTTTCTTCACGCCGCCGACGTGTTCGCGTTTCCGTCGCGATGCGAATCGTTCGGGGGGTCCCTCGTCGAGGCGATGGCATGCGGCTTGCCCTGCATCGCCTTGCGTCCGGACGGTGAGTCGGTTCGAAACGCGAGCGCCGAGATCCTGGAACACGGAGAAACGGGGCTACTGGCCGATCGGCCGGAGCCGAGCGCCTTCGCCAAGGTGCTTGACCGCGTGGCCGAAGATGTGCCGATGTGTCGTCAGCTCGGCGCATCCGGGCGACGGCGGGTGCTGGACGGATTCACTTGGAGCGCGGGTGGTTCGAAGATGCACGACTTGCTGAGCGCGATCGGTCCGCACCCGCAGGGCGGCGGATACGGCCGGCGCGAGAAAAAACTCGAATCGGTGGGGGCCCGCTGAATTCGCGGCAAAGGTAACGGAATGCGATACATCCTGTACATGACGATCTTGTTCCTGATCCTGCCGTTTGTGCTCTCGCGCCCGTTTTTCGGGCTGTGCATATATTACATCGTGTCTATTCTGCAACCCAAGTTTCTCTGCTGGCGGCCGGAAATTCAGGACGCCATGATCGTGGGCGTGCCGCTCGTGATCGGCGCGATCATGATCGGGGCGAAGCGAATCGACATCGTGCCGAAGTTGCACGCGCGGACGAACCGCGTCATCGGCGTGACGCGCCGCCTCGTGCGCAGCAGTCTGTTAGAACCCGCCTGGCCGGTCTTCCTGTTCGGCTGCCTGATCGCGTACTTGATTGTCAACCGCGTCCTGTCGCCATTCTCGATGGAACAGACCGGGCTGCAGTTCCGCACGCTGTGCAAGGTCCTGCTTGTAGTCGCGCTGATGACGGGTCTGGCATCCGATTACCGTCGTTTCCGAATCCTGATCATCGTCATCGGTCTGGCGGCGGCGTTTTGGGCGATCAAGGGGGGTATCAAGGTCGTCCTGCTCGGTCCGCACCAGGTCTACGGAAAAACGTACGACAACAACCTTTTTGCGTTGACCAGTGTCATGGCGCTGCCGATCGTTTTTTACTTCGGGCTATCCGTGAGGCACGCGCGGTGGAGAGCGGTGCTGCTGGTCTGCTCGGGGTTGATCATCCTGGCAATCATCGGTTCGAGATCACGGGCCGGCTTCGTGGCCATGGCGTTCGTAGTTGTTTGCATGGCGTTAAGCAGCCGTTATCGCATTCGGGCCTTGTTCGCCGTGGCCCTTGTCGGTGTGGCCGCGCTCGCGATGGTGGGCGGTGAGATCCAGGAGCGGGTTCATTCAATCATCGCATATCGTCAGGACCAGTCGGCGCACAGCCGTCTGGAAGTCTGGGATTATGCCCAGACTCTGTTGGCCAAATATCCCGTGATGGGTGTGGGCTTCAATCACTTCGAGACGGCCCGGCGAACGTTCATTGGCAGCGATCGGGCGGCCCACAATATCTTCCTGCAGAACATGACGGAATTGGGCGTGCTGGGGCATCCGATATGGCTGGCAATCATATTCGGGTCGATCTTCAGTTTGTTCCGTTTCATGCGCTGGTCGAGAGTCCTGCCGCCGGAATATCGATGGGCCTATTACTGGTCGAGGGGATTGTTGCTGGCGCTGGTGGCCTTCTGTATTCACGGGCTGTTTCACAACGAGGAATACAGCGAATTGATGTTCGCGGTCGTCGGGCTCAATGTGGCTCTGCAAGTTGTGACGCGTCGCGAACTCCAGGAAAACCGGCTCCTCGGACAGGCCGAAGTGGCGACACAACGTAGAACCCGACGCAAGCAACAAGCTCGCGGCGGACGGCCGACCGGGCGGCGCGGTCGCAAATGGTCCGGCGGTCTCCCGCCCTTCGGACTGCGTCCCGGTGCCGCGACGTAATCCGCTCAATCGTGCCGGCCTGTTGGACGTTTCAATCCGACGTGCCGCCTGGCAGCGCGGGATTCGAGATCGATTCGGCGAATCGTGCAGAGAGGCGTTGATACAATAACGACGCCAACAGCAGTACGACCCCCAGCACTCCGAAAGAGATGATTCGATAGACGACGACCTGCTTGGACAGATCGAAGACAAAGACCTTTGCGATTGTTAGTGCAAAGAGGCCCAGCGCAAACAGGCGGAACAACTTGTCCCACCGGACGAAGCCGATAATCAGCAGAACGCCGGCGTTGAGGGTCCACGCAATCGACAGAGTGACGTGCATGGCCAGGTTTGTACTTTCAAAACTGACGGGAAGCGATTCGAATTCGAACACCCGCGCGATTTCGAATGTGTACACCGACACGATCATCACGATGCACAGGGCGAGCATCATTCGTTCCGTCGAACGGGCGAACAGCGGCCAATCCCTGCACTGAGAAATTCGACGAACGTAGTAATGTCCCCCCAGACACGCAATGATGGCCGTCAGGCCCACCAGAAAATTTCGGTTCCACGCAATGCCGCTCAACGCCTCCCAACGGCCGGTCGCCGCGACGAACAGCGTATCCACGACCAGCACCTTCGCGGCCATGATGACCGTCAAAACGAGGGCATAAGCGGCGAGCGTCCGATGTCGCCCCGCGGAGATGAACCAGACTCCGACGGCGTTGAAGGCCCAGAAACCGGTGACGAAAATGCCGGCGGCCTGACGCGGATCGGCGAATTGCGCTGTTGCCCAATCGGAAAGGTAGAAGATGCGCAAGATTTCAAAACTGCCCGTCCATGTAATCAGCAAGAGCGACAGGAACACGATGGCCGGTCCGGGTCGGAAGCCGAGTCTGGCGATCGTCTGATCCGACACCCCGTCGCAGAGCGGGCGCACCTGTGAAACGAATCCCGCAACCAGGATGCCGGTAATCAGAGACCGGCTCAGAATCAGGTTGTCGATCTCCGCCCAGGTTCCCTGAGCCACCGCGGCGATCGTGTCCCACGCGATGAACTTGATGGCCACGGCAACGGCCAAAGCCAAGGCCGAGGGTGCGGCGGACGCCGACCATCGGGTG
>JAPULF010000078.1 GCA_027295245.1 Planctomycetota bacterium | reverse complement strand
GTTGTCGGGTCGGTTCTGGATCATGTTCGCCCCTTTCCCAGCGACTGAGCGTGTAGTCAATTAAGCGTCTCTGGTCGCGATACGTCAACCATGTAACCTGAAAAAATGTGCTCGCGCATGCTTCAGAGTCCTTAGGTCACGCGAGGAATAACCGCTCAATCGCCCATAACCTATTCTCAAAAATCATGTTACGCGCGCCGCCGGGCCATGACCGCGGTGCCTATCCGCCACATATGCAAAGCCGCAAAACAGCCCGAAGTAGCTCTAGTGCCATACTGATGACACCTTCCACAACTCGGTGTGGATTCTCTTATACGTTCGGTATATGTTAGGGTACGGGCTGGCGCACATCACTCTGAATGATGGATTGGAAACAAAATGAGGAAATGGATCCAGGATCGCCCTGTTGCGCTCGGCGCGATGAGCGATTCCCAGCGACGCCTCGTATCCGAGCACTACCGGCTTGTCTATCTTGCCATCGGTCGATTCAAACGCCCCGAAGCCAGCGGCCGCCCCGGATGGGAGTTTCAAGACCTTCGGCAAGAGGGCTTCATTGCCCTGTCGGACGCGGTTCGTAACCACGACCCGACCAGGCACGGCGATTTCGCACCCTACGCTCTCTCCAGAATCCGCTATGCCGTCAGCCGGTTCGCCCACGAATTCCGATTTGCCATACGAATTCCGTACATTACCCAACGACGACGCAGGCAGAGAATCCGGCGAAAACAATTCGACAAGGCACGACCCGATCGCTTTCCGCGTCTTGTGAAGTTGAATTGCGACCGCCACAGCCCGAGCCACTGGGTTTCGCGTCGCCTGTATGCCGAGAGCCTCGATTCCCCGGCGGATTCCACCACCATCGGCGACTTGATCCGAGTCCGTATTCTGAATGCCGCGGATCGGGCGACTCGACGAATGAAACAGACCCCCGGGGCATCCGCGGGCCGTGCACAATTGATCGAAGCCTGCCTCGACGAGCGCTGGACGATTCCGGACGAAGGCGCACGAACCCCCATTCGACAACTGGCCAGGTCGCTCGGCTGCTCACTCGGACGAATCACCCACAACGAAGGGCGATTCCACGCACTGATGGCTGAAGATTTGCGATCCGACCCGGTACTTGGTGCCTTGCGGAGGCTGGCTCGATCGTGCGATGCCGGTTTCCGGCATCGCCTTCAACAGGATGAAATCGTACAGTTCCAGTGCTCGAGTCACGCGCCGACCCGGACCGGGACATAGACGCGATCCGGATCGCATCGCCGAACGGCACGCTAACGATTGGACGCCGATGCCGGACCCTCGGCCCCATCCTGCGGGACGCGCATACGCTGGTCGGACCTCAGCACTTCATTGTCGAGCCGGCTGCACAGACGTTCGAACAGCGCTTCGATGGGCAAGAGCGCACGGTGCAACTCAGATTCGAAATAGCCGCGCCGCTCATCCGAATCCGCCTTCGCAATCGAGGCTTCCAGCTTCGCGATGTCACCCTTTCTCGCCGCCCGAATGTTCTCGGCTTCCCGCACGACGCTCTTCAGAATGGCAAACGCCGTGATCTTCTGCAGATCGTCACACGCAAACCGGACGCAAAACAAACGCACGTAACGTTCCCAGGTAGACTCGTCGTCGGCCTTACCCACGCCTTTGAGATCGCGCCTGGCCTGACTGATGTCCGCCAGCCGGGTTCGCTCGTCTTCCCGCGCATGAATGGCCCGCATTTGCGGCCCGTGAACGGGATCATTTTGGAGCCCCCATTGCGATGGATCCCATTTCCCCTGTTGCCATTCTCCCACCATTCGAACGACGTCATCGTGCCTCTTGAGCAAGGCATCCATGTCTTTCTTCAGTTGTTCGCGCTGACTCGGCGACATGGTCCCTTCCAGTTTTTCCGCAACCCGCTTGACCGCCGCCTTGGCGTCCTCCATGACCGGGTCCAGTTGCGAGGTCCAGCGTTGAACATCCTCCGCCGTAAACGGCTTGCCTTCCGCTCGGAGGCGTACGATTTCCATCGCGATCGGGGCCGTCGTCCGGAAGTGCTTGATCCCGGTCATCAACGCTTCCCGCTGCATGTCGCGACTGAGTTGCTCCTTCTGCGCCTCCGTCAATTCGTAACGCACCTGCATGTGGTTCATGAAGGTGTCTTGCCGCTCCTGATACTGCCACGGATCGTACTGCTGCAGATCGCGCAAAACCTCGCGCGTATATTGATCGGGCTCCGACGTCCAGCCTTGGCGCTCGAACATGTTGTCGGTCGCATCGGACAGCAGCTGGCGATGCCCGTCCCACGGGCCCAGGTCTTTTGTCTGGTCCACCAGCTTCTTCTGCAGGTCCGCGGCACTGGTCGAGTCGCTGGAAGCCCGCCCCCGCCGTGCGGTCTGATCCTTGGCGTCGGCCGAGAGGCCGCTCGAAACAAACAAGAGTACGAAACCGGTGAAAGCCGGCATCCCAATCATTTTTCTACAGTCCATCATTTCCTCGGTTCTGAGCCCGGTTGATCGCGGAGCGTAGCTTTTCGTGGACCTCCAGGGGTCTCGAAATCAACCGCCATGAAGCCGTCCCACGCGCCGTCCCGCCCGCCGTGCCGCCCGACGTCCCGCCCGACGTGGCGGATCCGCCGGCCGTCTGCAACGTAATCGTACCCACCCGCGTCAATCGCTCGGCAAGCGAGAGCGAGAGCCTGGTGTTCTGAATCTTGTGCAACGGGCACTCGAACAATTCGACGTTCAAAACGCCGCGCAATCGCAGTACCCGCCGATTTGTAAGGACGTACAGACGTGACACCCATTGCAACGTGGCCCATCCCAGTCTTATCAAGGACATCCACAGCGCCGCCTGATAAAGATACCACGCCTGATCGGCAAGCCACGAAAGATTGCCGGCCAAAGCCAGAAGAAGGCCAGCGGCCAGCCAACGGGTCGAGTCAATCGGAATGAACCACAACGACGGCTTGATCGCGAAATGGACCACTTCGTCGCCGTCGAGCAAATGAGCCGGAACCACTTCTTCCATCGGCGCAAGCACGGCCCCGCCCCCGTCGCTCTGAGCCGCGACCGGCGGCCGGCCGGGTCGAGTCAGGGTCTCCGTCATTCGTACAACTCCGGTTTCAGGACGCCGATGTCAGGCCAGTTTCGATAGTGATCGTTGTAGTCGAGGCCGTATCCAACGACAAAGACATCCTCTATATCGAAGCCAACGAAATCGACGGAAAAATCTCTCGGCGCCTTGGATCGCTTTCGCAACAGAACGCAGATGCGAACGCTGGCGGGCCGTCGTTGCCGAAGCTCGCCGACCACCAGTCGCAAGGTGCTACCCGTATCCAGAATATCGTCAACCACCAGAACGTGGCGGTCCTCAATGTCCAGATTGAGATCCTGAATCAGCCGTGATTCGCCGGCCGAGGTCGTCTTGCCGCGATAGCTGCTGACCGTCATCAGCCCGATTTTCATCTTGAACGGAAGGCAGCGGATCAAATCTGCGAGGAAAATAACGGAGCCGGCGAGAATCGGAACGATCACGAGCCCTTCCGAATCCGCTCCATACGTCTCGCCGATCGAGTCCGCCAGGGCCGAGACTCGTTCGCTGATGCATTTTCGGCTGATCAGAATCCGCTCAATGTCCCTTTCCATGGGCACATTATAGCTGCGTCGCAACGCCGAACAACCGGCCGCGCCCATGACAACTCCTTATGCCTAAACACCTTGCGAAAACGGCCGTTCCGGCCACCGCGGCATTGAAGAATTCGGACAGCAGGAAACCCATAGTGCCAAAACCGCCGCGATCCTGAATTCACCGTGCAGGAATGCTGATCCCGGTCCCAGCACGCAATGCGCGAGCACGCAAAAGGCCGCAAGCGGATTGGGGGTCCTTCATCGGCGCGTTCAATGGGTGTCGGGGGACAAGGAACAACCATCAGGGACAACAGCATCATCCAACGTTTGGAAAGGACCCTCATCGCACGGGCCCCGAGAGGGGCGGAATGGGTCGACCGTTCTTACGCCCATCTGTTTTCGAAGGACCCCCAGGTCCGCCCCATGTTTCCGGACAACATGGCGGAGCAGAAGAAGAAGTTCCTGGCCTCGTTCGTGCTCGACATGCAGAACATCCGAAGACCCGAAGACCTCCGACAATATTCCGGCGGCCAGAGCGGAGACGGGTGCGTCACGAAGCCGTAATATGCCCGTCAATGATGCGAAACGTCAAACTCGTTCTGGCGTACGACGGTGCGGATTTTCACGGTTGGCAAAACCAACCCGATCTGCGGACCGTTCAGGACTGCCTCGAACAGGCCGTTCGCCGGGTCGTGCGTCATCAGGTCGTGGTCGTCGGCGCGGGTCGCACCGACGCCCGCGTCCACGCCGCCGGTCAAGTCGCCAACTTCTACACCACGAGTCCCGCCAAGACCGCGGCGTTGGCTCGAGCCATCGGATCGCGGCTACCCAAGGACATGACCCTGATCGATGCCGCGGAGGTGCCGCTGAACTTTCACTCGACGCACTCGGCCGTCAGCAAACTATACCGATACAGAATCCACAACGCCCCCGGCCGGCCGTGCGAACGCCAACAGCAACGATTCGTATATCATTTTTTCAAGCCGCTCGACGTCGCCCCGTTGCGGGCCGCCGCCGCCGAATGGGTCGGCGAACACGACTTCACCGCGTTCGCGTCGTCCGGCAACGTGCGTATGACCAATGTAAGAACCGTCTCCAGAATCGAGGTGTATCGCGTGGGATGGGAAATCCGCATCGACGTCGAGGGAACCGGTTTCCTCTACAACCAGGTCCGCAACTTCGTCGGAACCCTTCTCGAGTTCGGTCGAGGCCATTGGCCCGTCGAACGCGCCAGAGAAATACTCGTGGGTCGCGATCGAAAACAGGCCGGACCCACCGCACCCGCCCGCGGCCTCTGCCTGCAATGGGTCAGGTACGACATCCCGGGCCTCCCGGAACCCAACCCGGACATGCTCGAACGGGCCCGCGCCGCCCGCCCGCCCCGCGGCGTCGAACGGGCCGAGGTGGAAGGCAAGACTCGATCGACCGCGCCGCTGCCCCCCGATTTCGACCTGACCGAAGAGCCGCCGGCCTGAAGCCCTCGCCAGGAGACGCCCAACACCCATGCGCATCATGCATGTCATAACCCGACTCATCGTCGGCGGCGCCCAGGAGAATACCATCCTCTCGTGCGAGGGTTTGCAAGCCGAAGGCCACGAAGTACACCTCCTCGCGGGCCCGACAACCGGCCCGGAGGGCTCGCTCGTCGACCGGGCTCGGGCCGGGAAATACCATTACGAAGAAATTCCCGAACTCGTCCGACAAGTCAGCCCGCTCCGCGATCGACGCGCCATGACCGCGCTGCGAAAACGCTTCGCCGCCCTACAGCCTGACGTGGTCCACACGCACTCCAGCAAGGCGGGCGTTCTGGGCAGGCTTGCCGCCCATGCCGCCGGCGTGCCGGCCATCGTTCATACCATTCACGGCATGAGCTTCAATCGAACCCAGCCGTGGGTCACACGCGCCGCCTACGCCGCCGCCGAGCGATACTGCGCCAAGCGATGCCACGCAATCGTGAGCGTCGCCGACGCCATGACCGCCCAGGCCCAAAGCGCCCGAATAGGACGACCCGACCAATACCACACCATCCGCAGCGGGATTGTCGTCGCCGATTTCGACCCCGATCGACAAGACCCCGCGGCGACCCGCGCCCAATGGGGCAACCGCCCGGACGATGTCGTGGTCGGAACCGTCGCACGGCTCTTCCGAAACAAAGGCTACGAACAGCTCATCGAGGTAATCGACCGTGCCGTCACGGCCGAGCCCAAGTTACGCTTTGTCTGGATAGGCGACGGCGCCCACCGCCCCGCCTACGAAGCCGAACTGTCCCGCCGAAACCTCCGCGAACGCGTCACGATCACCGGCCTGCTGCCGCCCAACGAAATGCCCCGCGTCCTTGCGGCCATGGACATCCTCTCCCACACCTCCCAATGGGAAGGCCTCCCCCGCGCCGCCGTCCAGGCCCTGCTCATGCAAAAGCCCGTCATCAGCCTCGAGATCGACGGCGCCCCCGAGGTCGTCCTCCCCGGCCAAACCGG
>JAPULF010000077.1 GCA_027295245.1 Planctomycetota bacterium | reverse complement strand
CGACAGATCGTCGACGTGAAATCGGCGCGTGGACACCGCTTCATCTTGCGAGTTTGCCGGTCGCTACACAAGCGATCGCACGGTTTGGTAAAGCGGCTCGTCAGGCAGGGCCGATAATCTCTCAATGTGAACTTACATTCGGGGGATTCTCGCGCGCATGACCAGCGCTGAAGGCAATTCGACGCCTCCCGATCCGCCGTTGGCGGACGAGGAAGTCGATCGCCTGCTGCGTGAAGCAGAGGCCCTGACGCTCGAGATCAGCAAAGAAACGGGCGTGGAAACGTGTGACCAGGACACGTTGCCGCCCGGCACTGATTCCGAAGTGCCGTTGGACGCCGAGGCCGCTGCCGAGAACGCCAAGTCCCAGGTCCAGGAACTGGCGAGCGTCCTTTCGAACGACGACGTGAATGAACTGATTCAGCGAGCAGCCGAGCCGAGCGAGGCGGCGGAGCCGCCTTCGGACGCAATCACCGAGTGTGCGCCGGAATCCGGCCTGAGCGTCGAGCATGCACCGACCGGCGAAGACCTTCCGGGCTCGGACCTTGGTGCAGCGGCGGCCGGGCTGGCGCCGTTGACCTCCCAAGCGACCGAGACCGACCCCGAATCGCCGATCGTGTCGGGCCAGGAAGACCCACAACAGGCAGCCAAGCCGGAGCACGTAGATTCTGAAACACACCCGGCAGAATCCGAACAAAAGCAGGCTCGCAAGAAAATCCCCCTCAGGGCGCGGATCAAGACAGCAATTCGATTCGCCCGTCGCTACGGAGCGACGGCCCTGTTCGCCCTCCCGAATGCCTGTCTCGGAGTTCTGATCCTCCTTGATCGCCCATTCGCGGGCCTCACGGCCACAACCAAACGCCGCATCGGGCTCATCGGAATCATCACCGTCGTTATGGGCATCTTGTCAATCGTGCTGCCGATGCTGTTGTCGAACAATCCCTACGAAGACATCGAACCCTATCTACCGTAGCCGCAACGCGATTTGTCCGTGGACGATCCCTCACGTTCGGGCGCGGGGACGGCCGCCTGGCGAATCAGCCGTATGTGGACTCGATTTGCGATGGGCGCTTTGCCTGTCGACCGCGATCCGGCATAGAATGGCCAAAGGCGGATGAAACGATGGGGGGTGCCCACCGAGGTGCATCCATGCCGAAGGTCGCCAATAACGACTCGGAAAACAAAGCGGTCGTGGACTACGCCCTCGATCTCGTCAGGGCCCGAACCAAATCCGTCGCGGCCCTCGCCGCAACCCTGCTCCTGCTCGCCGCATGCGTCGCCTATCTGATCGTCGCGGTCATGATCGATCACGGTCTGAGCGGTGGAATCCCGCTCGTCCTCAGGCGCGTGGCATTGGGCGTTTTCGGGACGATTCTGCTCGTCTTGGTGGTCGTTCGAATCATGATCCCGCTGTTTCGCCGGATCAGTGTCTTCTACGCCGCCCGCGTGATCGAACGCGCCAACCCGGACTTTCGAAACTCTCTGATGACGGCCCTGGAATTGCAACGTCGCCCGGATGTCCACAACGGGATTACCGCGGGCCTGAATCATCGCTCGGCCAGCGATCTCCGCCGATGCAACGTGGCCGAGGCGGTCCCGCAACGCTCCTGGCACCGGGGCGTGTGGATCGTGTCCGCGTCGGTTTTGTTGTTTGGGCTCTATGCCCTGGTAGCGCCGAAACAGGTCACGCCTTCCGTCCTTCGGGCATTGGGCGGAGACTTGCCCACCCCGAAACAGACTAACGTCTCGATACTCGCCCCTGCCGAAAACGCATCGGTCGTGGTCGGAACGCCCGTGGACTTCGAGGTCGAGCTGGAAGGACGTGTTCCGTCCGAGGTCAGGGTCGAGTTCAGCCGCGATGAAGGGGCGTCGTGGGTCCGCGGCCAAAGGTTGATGATGAAGCCGGTGTTCGCCCGCCCGGGCGACGACCGCGAACCGCGCGACTGGCGCGCCACCAAATCGGGAAACGACGTCGTCGCGACCATGTGGTACCGTGTGATCGCCGGTGACGATCAGACCGACCTTCGCTGCCTGGAAGTCCGCCCGGTCCCGCGGGTCGGCAAGCCCAACGTCAAGTTGATCTACCCCGCCTACACCGGTCGCGCCCCCGAAACGCTCGATAGCGGGCAGATCGACGCGATCGTAGGCACGCGAGTCGAGATTACCGCCCGAACCAATGTGCCCGCCGGCAACGCCCGCGTCGTGTTCCACGATCGCCACGGCCCGGTCGCCCGGCAAATGCAGATCGACGGTGAAGACGCGCGGAGCCTCCGGGCCGCCTGGATCGTCGATCGCGATGTCGAATACGAACTGAGATTCGGCGACCGCCACGGCTCGCCCAATGTCAATCCGATCCGATATCGACAACTCGCCCGCGGGGACCAACCGCCCGTGATCGAGCACGAATTACCGAAACCGCGCTCCGTTCTGACGCCGGACGGTCAAATTGAAGTACGGGCGAAGATCAGCGACGACAACGGGCTGACCGATTTGGAAATCGAGTATCGCGTGGGATCTCGGACGGGTCGCGTTCCGCTGTTGTCGGCCGCGGAGGTCGGCGCCGCCCGCGTGGTGTTGGACCGGGTCTTTCCGGTCAGCCGGTTCAAGGCCGCGGCCGGCGACCTCATACAATTGCGTGTCGTGGCGAAAGACAATCGGCACGACCTCCGAAATCGGCCGGACTACCAGGTATCGTCCGGACCGGAATGCGAAGTTCGGATCGCTCAACCCGAACGCGAAACCAAACGCGACCCCCAAAAGTCGTCTCGAAAGGATTCAAACAGGAAGAACGACCGCCGACGGAACAAGAACGACCAGTCGGAGGATGGCGAAGAGGACCGCGGCGAATCGGCCGATGATGCCTCGGATTCCGAGTCGGATTCCGAGTCGGATTCCGAGTCTGATGCCGGTCGTTCGAAACCCGGCGAATCGAAAACCGAATCGAGGGACCGCAACGACGACGGTCGCTCCGATAAGGAAGCGGCCGACAGAGACAACGAACAAAATGACGAAGATGATCCCGTTGA
The DNA here is from genome assembly GCA_027295245.1 of Planctomycetota bacterium. GTDB lineage: Bacteria > Planctomycetota > Phycisphaerae > UBA1845 > UTPLA1 > JAPULF01. The sequence continues at coordinate 136 of JAPULF010000077.1, read as the reverse complement.
GGGCCCTGATTCAGGGCGTTCGTCGGACGAGGATGAAGGCGAAGACGGTCTCGATCGTTTCATCGAGAAGAACCGCAAGAAGTTGGATCGGCTCGGTGAGGCCATGGATCGGGACAAGGACGGACGGAAAGAGCAA
>JAPULF010000076.1 GCA_027295245.1 Planctomycetota bacterium | reverse complement strand
GGCGTTGCCGTCTGTTTGGTGAGCCGAGAGCTGTAAACGCTGGGGTCCATTCACCAGGCGCAATTCAATTCCAAGCCTAGATTATAACCATAACATGCTTTTGTACAATAGTTTACAAGTATTATTGTAATCTCAATATTGCTTGTTATTGACGTCTGGCAATACACGCGATATATTGAGTGTGTTCGTATTTTGTTAGGGGTCTCGGGATGGAAAACCATGGAACGAAGCAAGCCCACAAGAGAACTACGAATCAACGTCATTCGGGAGCCCGCCTGCGTCGAAATGTCGCCGCGGATGCGGGAGGTCTGCTGGGATTTCGGGATTCCGCCAAGAGAGCGGCCGGCGGTGATCGTGGAGGACCTGCGGTTGCGGCTTGAGCCCCGGTCGATCGTGCTGCTGACCGGACCGTCGGGGAGCGGAAAGAGTTCGATACTCGAGGCGGTCGCCGAGAAGCTGGGCGACGTTGCCTGGGTCGGTCGGGGTCGATTTCCCGGCGGCAAGGCGATCGTCGATGCGATTGCACCGCGCCGGCCGCTGGCGACCGCGTTGCGGGTGTTGACCGCGTGCGGACTGGGCGAGCCGCGGCTGTGGGTTCGCCGGTTCGCCGATCTGTCGGACGGTGAACGGTTTCGGACGGAGCTGGCGCGGTCGATCGGGGCGGCGCTCGCTGCGCCGAACCCAAGGCCCATCATGTGCGACGAGTTTACGGGCATCCTGCATCGTCGGCTTGCGAAGGCCGTGGCCCACAATGTTCGCAAGCTCGTGACCCGCGAGGGGCTGATCCTCGTGGTCGCGACCACGCATGAGGACATCGTTCCCGACCTTCAACCGGATGTCGTTGTTCGGATGGGCGGCGAGAAGCCGCGGCTGCTTCGGCGCGTCGCCCGAGAGAGACGCATGTCCATCAATCGCCGGGCCACGATCGAACCCGGCACGGTGCGGGACTACACGCGGTTCAGTCCGATGCACTATCGACATCGCGACGGTCTGGGCTTCGTGGACAAGGTATTCCTGCTGAAAGAGTCGCCCGACGGCGAGGCCCTGGGGATTCTCGTGTTCGCCCACGCCCCGATGGAGTTGGCGCTGCGCAATCGATCGACGAACGGCCGATTCGTCCGCAATCTGCGCCGATTGAATCGAGAACTTCGGATCCTCCGGCGGTTGGTGATGCACCCGGATGTTCGCGGCTGCGGATTGGGGCACTGGTTCGTTCGGGAGACGCTGCCCAAGGTCGGCGTGCGGTTCGTCGAATGCCTGGCGGCGATGGGGGCGGTGAACCCGGTTTTCGAAAAGGCGGGCCTGACACGGGTGGGCCGTTGTCCCGTGCCTCGCGGACGGTTGAAACTGATCGAGCGGCTACGGGCCTGGGACATCGATCCGTTCTCGCCGGATTTCCACCGCCGGATTTCGCGATACCCCCGGGTTCGAAAGCTCGTAGAAGAGACCGTTTCAAAATGGGCGGAATCGATGCAGGGCGGCATGCAGTACCGCGTGGGCGGCAGGCCCGCGTCCGAACTTGCCAGCGCGTTTCGTCAGATCATCGGTCAGCCGCCGCTCTATTATTTGTGGGATCGTAAGGGCGAGTATCCGAAGCAACCGAGCGGCGCCGGCGATTCCGCGAAGCGAGACGAAGGGGGTCATCGCGCCGGCCACGATGCCGGTTTTGACACCGAGACATCGAACGATCGCAAGCTGCGCCACGCACCGGATGCAAGGCCCGGGGGTCGGTCGTCGAAGGCCGGAACCCGTCACGACCCGGAACGACATTGAAGCGGCCGTTTGGTCCTGATGTCTCTTGCGACCAACTGTGCTCCATGTGTGTACGACGAACTGGTACAAGAGTGGTCCTTGTGCCCGTCGACATCGATCGTCACCAAGTCGTAACATGATGGCAATGGCCGATACTTCCGAAACCAACCCGCAACCGGAGGCGGACGATGCACTGGAGGCGATGGGTTATTGCTGGAAGTGCGGCTACGACCTGCGGGGTCTCGGCGAATTGCGATGCCCGGAATGCGGGTTTCGATTCGATGCCGAGGCGGTGAAGGACCTGAACGCGGCCTGGACCCTGGAACGCATCCGGGGATTTCGACGGGCGACGCTGCTGCAGGGAGCCGCGTGTACCATTCTCCTGATCTCCATTTTGGCGCCGGTCTTGGCGATTTCGATTACGGGGTTGTTGATGTTTGCTGGAATGGGTGTCGCCCTCTTCGTGTTCGGCGGAGCCGGATCATCGTATCTCTCGGCCCTCACCGCCGGGAGGCCCCGCCCGTTCTCGCACGGGACGATCGTTGCGCTGTTGTGCTCGATTCTCGGGCTCGTCATCATTTTGCTGAGCTCCGGCAAATGGTTTGTCTTCCGTCTCTTGCTGCTTCTGGGCGGGATGATGCTGTCGGGATTGGAGATGCAAGATCATGCGGAAGGCGTGCGGCGGCACAAGGTGTTCGGCGTGCCGGAGTGGCAGGACCAGTCACTTCGATTCGGACGCGGTGTTTCCTTGATCCTCCTGATCGCGTCGGGCCTGGGGGTGGTGCTGCTGCTGGCGATTGAAAGGTGACCGACACGCGTCGGATCGTGCGGCTGCGATTCCGGTCAATAAACACATCTTTCGATTTCGGTCCGCGTGAAGGCACGTTAAAATGCGCTGCATGAATCGCGAGCAAGGCGAACTATCCCACGCCGCCGACTGGGAGTCCCCCGATGTCGGCGTGTGTGCAAGCTGCGGCTACGACCTGCGCGGTCTGGCTGAGGCCCGCTGTCCGGAATGCGGAAGACCCTTCGACCGCGACGCGCTCCGCGACGGAAGCGCGGTGTGGTGCAAGACGGCCATTCGCTATCTTCGAGCCGCCGCCATCGTGCAAATCGCGGCATGCGGCGTGATGTTGTCCCCGTTGGGTCCGGTCACGATAATGTTGTTCATCCTGATGCTGCCGATTTTTGCCTTGGTGGCCGGCTACGGCCGGAAAGGGCTTGCTCATGGGTATGTTGACCTCTGTTGGAGAATCTGGCCGGTGGAAGACATTGTTAACACCTATTGGAGAAATATCGCCGGCGCGTCTCGCGCCGTCGTCAT
>JAPULF010000075.1 GCA_027295245.1 Planctomycetota bacterium | reverse complement strand
CGGGGACTTTCAGATCAGTACGTTCACGAAGACGCCCACGACCGCCTAGACGCTGCGGGTGATCCTGGACGAAATCGCCAAGATACAGGACGCGCCGCCGACGAGCGAGGAGATCGCGGATACGAAGACCTTTATTGCCGGCGCATTTGCGGGTCAGCGCGAGACACCGGAAGCGACGGTCGGTGACTTGTGGATGATCGAGACGGAGGGATTGTCGGACGATTTTCTGCAGGAATACCTGAGCGGTATCCAACGCTGCACCGCCGAAGAGGTGAACGCCATAGCCAAGTCGCTGATCGACGCGAAGAATCTGACGATCGTGGTGGTCGGCGAGGCGGACGCGATCCATGCGGACCTGTTGGAAATCGCCCCGGTTACGGTCATCGGGCGAACCAGCCCACAGCCCACCGAGCCGGAACCGACGTCCTCGTAGCGGATCGGGGCCCATGGTTCGCAAGCGGCCGGCTGGTGGAGCCGGTCCTGTAATCGTAGTGCCCACGTTGCTTGTCGCGGGCCTTTCGCCGAAGTCTCGCAGGACGATCCGTTCATGAAAACGCGGGGCAGCGCCGTGCCCGACCTCGGTTGACGGCGAAAACGGAAAAACATCGTGCAAAACGATATACTCAAAAGTTGGTTTGAGAAGTGATAGAAGGGAAATGGAATTGACACCTGAATTGACACCTGCAGTGACACACCTGTCGGACGAAGAGCGGGCCGCGAGAGAGGCGGCCATCGCCGAGTTCGTGAACAAGTTTGCGCCGGGCCGCGACGCCGATCTATATTCGAACATGCTGAAGACTGTTTGTCGCATGTCCAGGGACGGCACGGGTCGCGGCGAGGTCAAGCTGGTGGATCGGGCGTTGCAGGAGTTTCGCTACGCGTTCAAGACATTCGCCCCGTATGAGGACGTGCGGAAGGTTTCTATCTTCGGTTCGAGCCGGACGCCGGAGGACCACCCGGATTATCATCAGGCGGTCCGATTCGCGGAGCGGATGCGCGAGTGCAAGTGGATGGTCATCACGGGGGCCGGCGACGGCATCATGAAGGCGGGGCACGGCGGGGCGGGGCGCGAGGCGAGCTTCGGCGTGGCGATTCGGCTGCCGTTCGAGCAGGCGACAAACACGATCATTCAAGATGACCCGAAGCTGGTCAACTTCAAGTACTTCTTCACGCGAAAGCTGGTATTCGTGAAAGAGGCTTCGGCGGTGGCCCTGTTTCCGGGCGGGTTCGGGACACAGGATGAAGGATTCGAGGTGTTGACGTTGGTTCAAACGGGCAAGGCGGCCCTGGTGCCGATCGTGCTGGTGGATGCGCCGGGCGGCACGTATTGGCAACATTGGCGAACGTATGTGAAGGCGGAGCTGTTGCACACCGGTATGATCAGCGAAGAAGACATGCACCTGATCAAGGTGACCGACGACGTGGAGGTCGCGGTGCAGGAGATTCTGCAGTTTTACCGGCGCTATCATTCATACCGGTACGTGAAAGACGTTCTGGTGATCCGAATGAACGAAGCGCTGCCACCGGAGGCCGTTGAATATCTGGGTCGGGAGTTTTCCGACGTAATCGAATCAGGCACGATCGAGGCGGTCTCTGCGATGCCGGGTGATGCGGATGAGTATCCCGACAAGCCTCGATTGGTTCTGCGATTCGATCGTCGGTCTCACGGGCGGTTGCGGCAAATGATCGACTACATCAACAATGTCGACGTCGGCGCAGAGACGGCGGCGGCGGGTACGCAAGCGAAGTGAAGACTCACCCGCCCTCCGCCACGCGACGGGCACTCCTACTGATTTTCGTCTTGCTGGTGCCACCCGGTACGGTCGCGGTGGTCTCGGGATTGACGCGTTATCCGCGTCGGTTTGCGGCGCTGGAATCGGGGCGGCTTTGCCGTGGGAGCTATCCGACCGGCGAACAGATTCGCCATTTGGTGGACGACTATCACATTGCCAAGATCGTCAATCTCACGTCGAAGTCCGACGATGCGCGCGAACGGGAAGAAATGGCGGTGGCGGAAGAGCTGGGACTTGAGTACGTTCAGATCGAGATGCCCGGCAACGGTTGTGCGGACTTCGACAAGCTGGACCAGGCGGCGGATGCGATCGCGGTCGAGGCGGACTGGCCGGTGTTTTTTCACTGTGCCGCGGGCAAACAGCGATCGAACGCGGCCCTTGCGGCGTACCGTGCGCGGCACTGCGGCTGGTCGCTCGAGCAGATACTGAAGGAATTGGATCATCACGGACTCGATCGCGATGAGGAACGAAACCTCTGCGATCACTTGGCGGCCTACATGGAGCATGTTCATCGGGTGCCTGAGTGAGTGTCGACTTGAACGGCGGACCGGGCGGCCAACAGACGATGCTTCAGGCGGCCTTTTTTGACAGCGGAGAGAGAGTCGAATGCTGGTTTTGATGAAGGCTGGTGCGTCGCAGGTTCAGATCGCCGCGGTGTGCGAGCGAATTCGAGAGTTGGGATTCACGCCGCACGAGATTCCCGGGGCCATTCGGGTTGCAGTCGGTATCACCGGTAACAAGGGGGCCGTGCCGGCGGAGGCGTTCATGCACTTGGAGGGTGTCGCCGACGCCATTCCGGTGTCGAAGCCCTATAAGCTCGTGAGCCGCGAGGTGAAGCCGGATCCGACGGTTGTGACGGTCCGCGGCGTGGGAATCGGCGACGGGTCACTGCAGATCGTGGCCGGCCCCTGTGCCGTGGAGAATCGCGATCAGATCTTTCGAACGGCGGAAGTCGTGGCCGCGAGCGGCGCGAAATTCCTTCGGGGCGGTGCGTTCAAACCTCGGACGTCGCCGTATTCGTTTCAAGGGCTCAAGGACGAGGGCCTTCGGTTGCTGTGCGACGTGCGAAAGGAGTTCGATCTCCGAATCGTGACGGAGGCGAAGGACACGGAGTCGCTTCCGGCGGTAGCCGAGGTTGCGGACGTGATTCAGGTCGGGGCGCGAAACATGCAGAATTTTTCGCTGCTGGAAGCCGTCGGTCAGTTGCGCAAGCCGGT
>JAPULF010000074.1 GCA_027295245.1 Planctomycetota bacterium | reverse complement strand
TAGCGCACGCCGCCCATGATCCTCACAATCGGCACTGGACTGGCCATTACTCCAACCAACGCGACCACGTCGGCGAACAACATGACGGGAAAAAACGCGGTCCAAATCCGAACATTCATCAGCACCGAGACAACGCGGGTAATCAGCAGAACGCGCCAAATGGATACCACGCCGAGCGTCGACAGGTTGGCGAGCGCCGCTTCGTAGGACCCGAGAAATCGCTCGTACGGAATCGCGTAGAGCCAAGCGAGCGGTGCAGTCATCCAAAAGAGGGAGACAAAGACACGAAAACCCGACCAAAAACGCGGTCGGTTCGCCATGCGACGCACCAGTGTTCTATACAAGAGCGCATAGAGCAAGAGCGAGGCCGCGAGCGAAGCACACAGCGGCATCACGACGTGCCAGGGCTCGGCGAGCAGGTACGCCCCGTCGTAATCACGGGCCAGACCCGCGCTGATCACGAACAGCAGGCCGATCCAGACGGCCCGTTTGTCCGAGGCGATTTCCGCGATCGCCAGTCGCCCCCCGATCAGGAATCGAAACAGAGTTCGGATTCGCAAGATCCCAACCTCGGGTGACGACGCCATACCGCGCGCCGAATGGACGATCGCCTCTGCGACGCCTCCTCATCGAACACGCGACGAACGAGTGCTACAAACGCTCGTTGGAGTTCATCGGGACACATCGCTTGCGGCCGATAGGTTACGTCAAACAAGGTGTAGTACGACCAGTCCCGGTCGGGGAGCAAGCGTCCGGATGCGTCGAGTCGATGATACAGCGCCGTGCCCGGAAACGGCGTCTGCAACGTCAATTGTACGTCCGCCAGATCGCTTTCCAGAATAAACCTGCCCAGTTCTTCGATGGACTTTCGGGTCTCACCGTCCGATCCCACGACGAAGCATCCATTGACGGCGACGCCCGTCTGCTGAATGGCTGATAGGGCGTCCATGATGACGGACGGCTCGGCCCGCTTGGCCCCCATCCCGCGGTAGGAATGGGCCAGCGATTCGACGCCCACGAGGACCTGAACGCAGCCCGACCCCGCAAGACGTTCGACAACCTCGGGACGGACACCCACGCGCCAATCGACCTCCGTAAAGTAACGAATGCCCGAAGCCGCCAATGTTTCGAAGAACGAATCAAGATCTCGGTTGCCCGCGAACGTATTGTCGTCCGCCAGTTCCACGATGTGCCGGCCCGATAGGCGCGCAACCTCGGAAAGCTCGCGCTCGATGCCGGCGACGGGTTTTTCGCGAAACGGACCCAGCAAACGACTCGCACCGCAGAATTCGCACGCCAACGGGCAGCCCCGTTGGGTCTGAAGCGTCAGCCGCGACCGTCGCTCCGATCCCAGCAGGTCGAATCTCGGGATCGGCGCGTTGGCAAGATCGAATGCCAATCGTGCCCGATAGCTTTGCTTCAACTCCCCGCTCCGGGCGTCCGCCAGCAACTGATGCCAAACGGGCTCTCCTTCACCGATCACGACCGCATCACAATGCCGACTCGCCTCCTGGGGACGGGTCGTTGCATGAAGGCCGCCGAGAACAACGAAGACGCCTGCCTGTTTTATCCGGCCGCAGAATAGATATGCATCATTGATACTGGCGGTCAACGCTGAAATCGCGACAAGCGTCGGCTTCTCGGCGAGAACTCTCTCAAGCAGGGAGTCGGCCTCAACGCCTTGTTCGTGGTAGCTGCATGTCCAGGCCGGCGGCGTCATGCCCGCCAGTGTCAGCAGCCCCAGTGACGGCAATCGACCAATCGCCTCAGCGCGCCCTCTCAGACCCGGGAGCGTCATGCCCAATTCCAGCATTTCTTCTTCCCGAATTCGAAAGCCGGTGAAGGATACCAATGCAACGTGTGGCGCCATACCACCTGCCTCCCGGACCATATCGCACAGGGCGCGGCCTGCCTCTTATGCAAACGCGGTCATCGTCTCGGGCTCACGTCCAGCGGCGTCGTGTCGCCCCTCGACGATTCGCCCGCAGCGCAGACAATACGAGATATGAAGACTCTGACCCTGGAGATCCTCGCCGAGACCTTGGCGGTTTGCCGGCTCTCTCCTCGGGATTCCGTGCCGACGTGGGCGAACGGAAGGTTCCTTTGCATTACGCGAACCGATGACGAGCTTTCGATCGTGTGTCCCCAGAGACTTGTTCCCGAAGACGCCCTTCACGAGCCGGGATGGCGATGCCTCAAGGTGCGGGGGCCGTTGCCGTTTTCGATGACCGGTGTTCTCGCCTCGTTGGCGTCGCCGCTCGCAGATGCCGGAATCAGCATTTTCGTCGTTTCCACGTACGACACCGACTACCTGCTTGTCCAAGAGGACAAGCTGGACGCGGCAATCACGGTGCTCGCGACGCACGGTCACGTCACCCGGTCCTCATAAACTCGCGAGTAGTCCGTTTTCCATCGAGGTCGCGTACGGGAAAACTTGCCGCCGTCCTTATGCGCCGCAAACCTGCCGGACATACCGGACCCGGCCTCCTCATGCCCGGTTGCTTGTTCATTATAGGTTGCGGCGCGAATGCCCACCGCAAGTCACCCCCGCCGCCGCCGTCGTGAATTCTTCCCGAGAATCTGCCGAAGTAATGACGGAGCAAGTTCTTGATTTGAGGAGTGTGTGATGAGTATCCGGAATGAACTGAGGCGCGGTCGTAGCGGCACGAATCGGGGCTGGACCGGCGCACCACGAGATCACAAACATTTCTTCTACGGCATCTGTTTGATCGCCAGCGGCTTCATTGCCCTATTCCACTGGCCGCCGGTGCCGGTCGTATTCGACGCCATCAAGCGACTTTGCGGACGCCTCGGATCGCCCGAGTGGTTCGCCAGCGTGATCATGTTGACGCTTACCGTGTTGCCGCTGGTGCTCGGCGTGGGGTTCCTTCTGTCCTGGTTCATCCGAAACACCCTACGCGGAAAGAGTGCAAAACCCGCGTAGCACCCGACTCCCGACCCGCAAATCGACTGGCACGCTCGATTGCATCGCGCAACCGTTCCAAGTACAATCCCGCCCGAGTCCTCGTCGTATTGGAGCACCGTGCCCGTGTTCGACACAATGGCCCTCTGCGAAATGGTCGCATTCTTCGGACGTCTCCTGGAGATCCTCTTCGGACTGCTGTCGCTCGGCGGATTCCCGAACCCCAATATCGCGCCGTTCTCCGGCACTTCAGCCCTTGACATCGTCAACCTGCTCAACGCGATCTTGGGCTGTTCGGCCTGAGACTTATCCGTGCAGTGGCGGGTGCTGCAAGCCGATTTGTGACACGCAATCGGTGCATCGAGGAATCAGGTGCCGTCCCACCGAAGGGATGCGATCATCCTATCCACCGCCGGTCGAATCTCGGCGTGTTGATCGGCGCGACAATGAAGCTGGATGCTCAGCACGTTGTCGGAACGCAGCACCGCGAGCCAAAGGCGCCGTGTACGCACCAGCGACTCGTCTCCGGCATCACTTGGGTCTTCCCCCGTCGGCGTGGGAACCAGCGAACCGCCGTCACCCCAACCCGTCACCGTGATCCACATGGCCTCGAGCCCGTCGATCTTTCGAACTTCGTGTTCGTCGATCGTCCACCCGGGCTGGTTGGCACACTGGTTCAACGTCAGCGTCAGCAGTTGCTGTGCGGTGATCGGTCCCTTGATCTGCCTGAAGATGACCATGCTGCCGCCGCCGGAGATCGACCAGGCCTGAAGCGGACGCCCCGGAACGACGACATCCTTGTGCTCCATCGGCTTCCAGCCTGTGGGCACGTCCAGTTGGTACCCGTGCGCTTCCGGCGGACTACTCGCGCAACCGGCGATCGGCGCGATCAATCCGAGCGCGGCACACAACACGACAAGCACAAATCCAAAACGCCTCATTGGGCTTGGGTCCCGCCTTGTTCGAGCACGTGGGTTTCGTTGATTGCGAGATCGGCAAGAGTCTCGGTGTCGCCGCCAGGCCAATGGACGACCACACGGTCGACCACCGCTCCGTCGCCCAGCCCGAACGTCAGGACACTTTCGCTGAAGCTGAGATAGCTCCGGGCGGCGCGAACCTCGCGGCGCTGAATAACGTCGGCGGCATGCACCTCGACGCGAGCGCCGATAGCGCTTCGGTTGCACCGATCGCCGACAAGGGCGAGCCGAATCCACTTGCGCGGAGGGCAATCGTTCCGCAGCAAGAGCGGCCGCCCGCCGTTATTGGTGAACACCAAGTCCAGATCGCCGTCTCCATCGATATCGGCGAACGCCGAGCCGCGCCCGACGATGGGCTTGAACAGGTCGGGGCCAACCTCTTCGGGGCCGAGTTCGATGAAAGAGACGTCCTGATCGGAACCGCAGTTCCAGAACAGTTGCGCCGGCTGCGCAAACTGCTGCGAGGCCTGCACCTTGGTGATGTCTTCATCGAGGTGTCCGTTGACGGTGAGAACGTCGAGCCGCCCGTCGAGATCAAGATCGAAAAAGAACATGCCGAACTTGAGCAGACGCCGGCTGGGAGTCCCGATGCCCTCCGCCAGGGCGGCGTCGGTGAAAACCATGCGATGGGCCTTGTCCATGGGAACGTAAAGGGCGCTCATTTCGTTGGCGAAGTTTGCGATGGCGATGCCCACCAGGCCGTCGTTGCGATAGTCGGCGGCGTCGATGCCCATGGCGCCGCGGGCGAATCCGGCATCGTCGAAAGCCAGTCCGCATTCCACGCCGATCTCGCTGAATCTGCCGTCGCCTTGATTGTGGAAAAGAAAGTTCTGCACCGTGTCGTTGGCGACCATGACGTCGGTGCGACCGTCCTCGTCGAAGTCGCATGTCAAGACGGCCAGTGACTTGCCCATCGGCTCACCCGTCGCCGGATTGGCGACCCGCACGCCCGCCTCGACCGACACGTCCACAAAGCCGCCCCGGCCGTCGCCCTTGTACAGAATGCTGTTTGCACCCGCGAAATCCCTGGGGGGGCCGTACGCCCGGCCGACGCCCACGATTTGGAATCCCTGAGCCATGTCGATCTCGGGCGACCATCGAATGTAGTTGCACACCCACAAGTCGAGATTGCCGTCGTTGTCGTAGTCGAGAAAGGTGGCCCCCGTGGACCAGCCGCCGTCGCCCCCCGCGCCGCTCGCTTCCGTCACGTCTGCAAATGATTCGCCGGCCTCGTTGTGCAGCAGAATGTTTCGTCCGACCCCCGTAAGGTACACATCCGTGAAGCCGTCATTATCATAGTCCGCGCAAGTCACTCCCATTCCGACGAAGGAGAATGACAGCCCCGATCGCGCGGTCACATCCGAAAATCGGCCATGCCCGTCGTTCTCATAGAGCGCCGGCGTGGACAACGACGTTCCCTCGTCCCGATCGGCCGACCAGGGGCGACCGTTTACGAACAGAAGATCGGGGTCGCCGTCGTTGTCGTAGTCCATGAACGCGCATCCGGAGCCCATGGTCTCCGGAAGCAGCTTGTCGCCCGAGGCCCCGTTCTCGTGGACAAACTGGATCCCCGCGGCCTTCGTAATGTCCGTGAATCGCACGTCGGGAATCTCGAAAGTGCGCATCGGAGGCGGCTTGACACCTTCGACAACGGGCGGCGCGATCGCCGGGGAGTCCGGCGTCCGAAAAAAGAAATACGCCGCAAGCCCCGCACTCGCGAGCACCACGGCTGCGATGACGAGTTTCAAGGGTTTGTTCATCGGGTGGCCGTGTCCTCGAGTCCTACGACCATCATCGCGGAATCGGGTTCGGCCGTCTCCGATTGCGCCGCGGTCCTGCGGTAACGATCAATCAACTCGTTTCGGTGGTGCTCGGTTAAGGGATAGATCACGATCGACTGCGCGGCATGATTCGCGGGCGGGGTCTTCGCACGGTAAATCGCGATCGCCCTGTCGCGGGCGTTGTCATCCGGCTTGTAGGCCAAATACTCGTTTCTGTGCAACATCGACAGCACGGTCGCGACTTCGGGGCCTATGCCGCGGCCTTCGTACCTTGACCTGACCATCCGATTGACCCGCCGCAGGATCGACAGGGTGGGAAGTTGGGCCGCCCGACGTTGTTTGCAACTGGCTTCAATGGCGGCAAACAGGTCGGCGAAGTCGACCTTGCCACGCTCCAGCTTTCCGTGAATGGACTCGACAAACTTGGCGTCGCCTTGAAGATCGAAATCCATGAACATCGCAAGACGCGCCTTGACCCCGGGAAGCGGCGTCCCGAGCAACTTGTAGCAGAGCGACAGGTTGTAATGGGCCGTCAGGTTTTCCGAGTCGATCGCAATCACTTCTTCAAACCGGCGAACCGCCTCGCGGATACGGCGGATTCGGGCGTCGGCCCGCAACGGACCTCGATCCTGCTTGGACCGATCGAACTGCGTCAGTCCCAGTTCATTCAGCACCACGTAATCCCGACTGAAATCGAATCCCCGCTCGGGGACCTTGTTCTCGATTATGGACTCGAAGTTCCTGATCGCGACCTCGAGACGACCGTTCTGCTTGTTGACGATTCCGTTGAACCACGCGACGGTCCACCAATCGGCCTGCAAGTCAAGGGATTCGGCCTGTTGAAGGACTTCCGTCGCCTCGTCGAGCCGGCCTTCCTTGATAAACACCCGCGCGAGATTCACGAGTCCGTGTTGTGGGCTGAGCCCCACAACCGCGCGGAACGCATCCTCCGCTTGTCGCAGTTCCCCTTTCTCGGCCCCGGCGTTGCCCTCCAGCAGAAGGCCGATGCCGTAGTCGTTCCAGCGCTGCCAGACCGGCTTGATCGGAGAAGTCTGCGACGGCGCCGACGAGGCTGCCCCGGCCACCGGCAGCGTGACCGTGTCCTCGCACATCGTCACGACCGGCAGCTCCGGCCCGCCCTTCACCGGGAACACGTAGTCCATGTAGGTGCGGTCGAACTTGCGATAATGCAGGGCCGCGTGGATTTCGATCGGGTCGGTGATGTCCGCCGGTACATCGAGACGATAGTGGACAACCTGACCTGTTCCCGGCGGCATCTGGTTGTTGTAGAGCGGCGTGAAAATGTCCTGGGCGTTTCGACGGTCGACGCGGTTGCCGTGACGGTCGAGCATGTGGACGTTGATAAAGTGAGACCAGGGATCGACCTGCCCGTCCTTGGCAATCTCGCCGTTGTGGCCGATGACGCGGTCGCCCGACTTGACGATCAACTCGACCCACACCTCGTTAGAGTCGGCGGTGCCCTGCGTAAACAGGTGGCCCACGTTCAGCGTGCGCAGCACGATTTCCAACAGGTAGCTCGTGCCCGGCCGGACCAGCGGCAATTCGGGCCGAATGGGTGCCTGTAGCGGAGAGTCGATGGCGGCGCCCGGCTTGAGGCCGAAGATATCGATTCGCATGGTCGGGCCGATGATGTCGGGATCGGCCCCGACCAGGAAATCGCGATGGGCCCGCACGGTCTTCTCGTCTCCGCGAATCGCCGCCATGCCGGTATTCGCCGACTGAAACAGGTGCGTGTGAATCGAGGTCTTCCCGTTGCCGGCAAAGTCCCGGCTGCCGAAGTCGTCGCTCTCGGCGAGCGGCATGTGGCATTCTGCGCAGCTCTTGCGGGCCTTGGGAGGGTAGTAGAAGCTCCGCGCCCCGTGTCCGCTTACACCACTAAGCAGGAACGGGTCATAATGGTTTTGTCCCCGCAGAAACTCCTTGTACTGGTTCAACTCGAACGGAAGGCTGACCTTGTGACACACCGAGCAAAACTCGGCGGTTCGGTGAAACGGCTTGAGGAAAGTCCGTTTGTGAAACGTCGGCTTGGCCTTGACGAGTTGATTGTTGATCCACTGCAACACGGAATTGTCGCTGTAGGCAAAGGGATAATGGATCGGTTCGTCGATGGTGTAATCGCCGTTGCCGCGCGTGGAGTTGATGTTGGTTATGGCGTGACAGACGGTGCAAGTGATGCCGGCGTGGGCTGTCGCGTCGTTGAAATCGTCGAAGTTCGGATCGTCGAACTTGCCCGACAGGAACGGCACCTGGTCGTGACACCCGGCACACCACCGCGCCCCGCGGGCGATGCCGTCCGGATCGTGCCGCATGGTGACCTTGCGGGTCTCGCGAATGCTGAATCGGTAGGCCGGGTTGTTAAATGAGCTGAAATGATGGGCCGAGTGGAACCAGCCCTCGTAAGCGTCCGAATGGCACTTGACGCAGTAATCCTCCATCATCAGCGCACGTTCCGGGATGAAATTGCCCGTCACCGTGCGGGTCCGTGAGGGCTCGAAGTACTTCTCGCCTTCCGGGCTGCCGACCTGATGCCACTTTCGCGGATCGTGTCCGTGCATGAGCGACATGGCTCCGACGAAAGCGGCGACGCCGATCGCCCATGCAAACCCCCAGTTCCAGTGGACTCGCGGCCCTGCCCGACGGTGAATGACGTACATGCCGCCGGCGAGCAGCGGTGTCAAAATGTGGGCCCAGTAAATCAATTGATTGAGCGGACTCGACGCTTGGGTGGGCTTGAGCCGGAACATCATGATCAGCCCGCTGAACAGCAGAAGCAGCGTCGCCGTCAGGAGCACGAGCCCGGCGCGGATCGCCCGACGATTCTCTCGGCCCCACGCGGCCCGGACGTGCAACACAATGAACGCCACAAACGGCACCATCAGCAGGAGACCCAAAACCAGGTGCAAAAGGAACATGAGGAGATAGAACTGGTTTTGGTTTTCCTCCGGTATCGCCAGGAGATACAGACTGTTGGCCCCGAGAACGGCCAGAAGAGGAATGATGATCCAGAATGCCCATCGCTGGGCGGCGGACATAACCGGCTTGTATTCGAGAATCTTCGTCATGACATGGACGGATTCGGCATGCTGATCCAACCGGCCGTATTCTATCAGATTCGTTCATGCACCGCCACCGATCCGCCGGCTTGAATCGACCCGTACATTCCCCCGCGGCCTCAATTCGGGCTCTACTTCAACGCCGCCGAGTAGGTCTCATCGTGAAAGCCGACCAGCAGCGTCTTGCCGCGCCGGATCGTGGGGGCACGGAGGTTGCCAGTCGGCCCCAGCATGACCTCGAGCACGGCGCTGTCCGATGGATTCCGGGACATGTCGAGCGACACGACCTTTTTGCCCTTGGCGGCGATCACCTGGCCGGCGGCCCGTGCAAGCTCGAGGGCCTCGACGCGGCCCAGCGTGGATTTTCGCGAATCCACGACTTCCTTCACGGCAATCCCGTGTTTCGCAAGAAACTCTTGCGACCGCGTGCAGGACGTTCAGCCGTTTCGGTGATAATACCAATCGACGCGCTTGGCCATCTGCATGCTCCTTTATCCCAATAGCGTTGCAAGCATAGGAGCAGGCGACGGGCGGGACAAGTTCGCGCCGACCGCGTGACGCCGACGTGTTTTCTCGTTACAAAAGGGCGCGGTAGATTGGGCCGCCCGGAGGTGCAACCAGGCGCCGTGGAAACCGAAGCCGCACACGATGTGTCCTGACGACTGATTCCTTCGGAGGCGGCACAAGCCATTTTTTCTTGGCCGATTCGTGTCGGCGAAGCGATAAACAGGATTTCAATGGGTGACGACGGATCGGGCCGAGTCGCAATCGTGGGCGCAGGTTTGGGCGGCGCACTCATGGGCGCGGCCTTGGCCGGGGCCGGATATGACGTCGACCTCTACGAGCGCCGATCCGACCCGCGCGGGCGAGAGGTGGCCGCGGGACGGTCGATCAATCTGGCCATTTCGACCCGAGGATTGCACGCCCTCGCGCAAGTCGGAATCGAGCGCCAGATTCTGGACGTAGCCGTGCGAATGCCGGGCCGCATGATACACGCCCCCGACGGGCAGTTGTCCTTTCAGCCCTACAGCAAGAACGCGATCGACGCCATCAACTCGGTTTCGCGATTGGGTCTGAACATCGCGCTGCTGAACGCGGCGGAGAAGTGCGAGAACCTTCGCGTCTTTTTCGATCACAGGTGCGTCGGTGTGGACCTCGATACCGCAACGGTCGAATTCAGCACCGCAGGATCGAACGAGACACGGCGAGTCAAATCGCGATTCGTCATCGGGGCGGACGGCGCCTTTTCGGCCGTCCGGGCGCAAATGCAGCGGACGGACCGATTCAGTTTCTCCCAGAGCTATCTGGAGCACGGCTACAAGGAGCTGACCGTTCTGCCGTCGGAGGACGGCCGCCATCAACTCGAAAAGAATGCCCTGCACATCTGGCCGCGAAAGAGCTTCATGATGATCGCCCTCCCGAATTGTGACGGCTCATTTACCTGCACCCTGTTCTGGCCGTTCGAGGGGCCGAACAGCTTCGCGGCCATCCGGTCGGAAGACGACGTGTTGCGTTTCTTCAATGAGCAGTTTCGCGACGCCGTGCCGCTGTTGCCAAACCTGGCGGAGGACTTCCGGCAAAGTCCGACCAGTTCGCTGGTAACGGTTCGATGCGGACCCTGGTCTTATCGCGACAAGGTCGTTCTGCTGGGAGATGCCTGTCACGCGGTTGTACCGTTCTACGGCCAGGGGGCCAACGCCGCCTTCGAGGACTGCACGGTTCTTCATGAGTGCATCGCGGCCCACGCCCCGGACTTGGGTCGGGCGTTCGTGGAATACTACGAAAAACGCAAGCGCCATTGCGATACCCTGGCGGACCTGGCAATCGGCAACTTCCTGGAGATGCGCGATCGAACCGGATCGAAGACTTTCCTCCTCAAGAAGAAGGGCGAAAAACTGATGCACCGCCTCCTGCCGGGATGGTACGTGCCGCTCTATTCGATGGTGACGTTTTCGAGGATACCGTACGCGGACGCCGTCGATCGATCGAACCGTCAGCACCGGGTGATACGAAACGTCGTGGTTGTGATTGCATTGTTGGTTGTCATACTCGTCGTACGAATGCTCTTGGGCTGACCGGCCCCGGGCCAGACATCGGAGCAATGCGGAATGGCCTTTGACTATTCGACCTACCTGAGCCTGGACGCCCTTCTGGATCTTCAAAAACCTCGGTCCGAACCGCCCGAGCACGATGAGACCCTGTTCATCGTGATTCACCAGGTTTACGAGTTGTGGTTCAAGGAACTGCTGCACGAATTTGCGAAGATCAAGCAGGAATTCTCCAACGATGATCTGTTCGGGGCGATCGCGACCTTCAAGCGCGTCCGCACCATCATGAAAACACTGGTCGGCCAACTCGACATCCTCGAGACCATGACGTCGATGTCGTTCAACAGCTTCCGCGAGCGGCTGGAAGACGCCTCCGGTTTTCAATCGATACAGTTTCGCGAACTGGAATTCGTGCTCGGCTACAAGCGGCCCGACACGCTCAAGTACCACGACCACAACCCGGCCGGGCAGGAAACCCTGCGCCGTCGTCTTGAAGAGCGATCGGTGGTCGACCATTTCTACGACTTCATCGAGCAGCGCGGCGTGTCGATACCCGCCGGCCTTCGCGCCCGCAACCCCAGCGAACCGGCCGTTGCGAACGAACAAATCCAGGAAGGCGTGCTCGGCCTCTACATCAAAAAACCGGAACTGGCCATACTCTTTGAATTGATGACCGACTATGACGAAGGCATGCAGGAGTGGCGCTACCGCCACATCAAGCTCGTCGAACGCACCATCGGACACAAACGCGGAACCGGCGGCTCGCCCGGCGTGCCGTTCTTGAAAGCGTCGCTATTCAAGCCGATCTTTCCCGATCTGTGGGCAATCCGGCATAGGTTTTGAGAATGGCGATATACGATATCACGCCGGCGATCACTCCCGCCCTCGGAGTCTGGCCCGGCGACACGCCTCCTTCGCGCGAAGTCCTTCTCGACATGAAGCGCGGTGACAACCTGACGCTCTCGACGCTGCGTGCCACAGTACATCTCGGAGCACACGTCGACGGACCCAATCACTACGGCACGGATGCCCCGCCCATAGACCAGCGGAGCCTGGAATACTATCTCGGGCCCTGTCAGGTGATCCGCGCCCCGGCCGATCGCGGCAAACGGATTGCGCCGGAAGCGATTGCAACACCGATTACCACCCAGCGCGTCCTGCTGCACACCGGCACGTATCCCGACCCGACCGAATTCAACGAGGACTTCGCCGCTCTGTCACCGGCGCTGGTGGACGCCATGCACGCCCAAGGCGTCCGGCTCATCGGCATCGACACACCCAGTGTCGATCTCTTCAGTTCGAAGGACCTGCCCGCGCACCAGCGCTTTCTGGAAAATGACATGGCGATTCTCGAAGGTATCGTGCTGGACAATGTTCCGGAGGGTACCTACGAGTTGATCGCCCTGCCGCTGAAGCTGGTCGGCTTCGACGCCAGTCCGGTGCGGGCAATTCTCCGCGGCTGATACTTCCGGTGCCCGCGTTCAATGATCGGTCTTCATACCACCGGTCTCGGTCTCGGCCTCGGGCTCGATCCGAAACTGAAGCTGGGCGTGTCCGTCGATCTCGAAGTACTCGATGCGAATGTCGTGGTCGCCCTCACCGATGTGTCAATGACGTCGCCTTGGGCTTGGTTCATGCCGGCGGCCAAACCGGCGGTCGGTCAGTCGCGCATTTCATGCGCTATTCAGCGATCGTGTGACCGGGCCCGCTCGAGCGGGTGAATCGACGCCAAGCGCCTAGCCGGAGAGACGGGTTGTCGGGTGCGGGGCGGCGAAGTCGCGCTTCGCAGCCGGTTGGACAAGTTGGACAGGACACCGAGGGCGTATGCGCGTCGTCTTAATGCCGCACGCTTCGGTTTATCGCCGATGCTTCTGAGCGCGCTGTAGCCGAGTGGTCGATAGGTTGGACAGGCAGGATACCTTGTTCTGCCCGCGATTCCAGGGCGCTGCCTGAAGGCGGAATCAAAACCTTGAAACGCGAACTGATCGACTTGCTGGCGTGTCCACGGACGGGATCGGCTTTGTGTTTGCGCCAGGCGCGGTTTGATCGGAGCGGCGACATCGTCGCGGGTGAGCTGTTCAGCCGCGGGGGGCCTTCGTATCCGATCATCGCCGGCGTACCCGACTTTGTCGGGGGTTTATCCGACGACGCATCAGGGTTAACGGTAGCGGCGTTCGGACGTCAGTGGCGGCGGTTTGACCGGCAGAGCGGGTTCATGGCGTCGCGGGAGTTGTTTCTTTCGAACGTGCCGTCCTTGGCGGGCGACGCGCTGAAGGGCGCAACGGTGTTGGAGGGCGGTTGCGGTTCCGGGCGTTGGCTTCGGGCGGCGGCGGAGCTGGGCGCGCAAATGGTTGTGGGGCTGGATGCGTCCGAAGCCGTCCATGTGAGCCGGCACAACTGTCGCGAGCTGCCGCAGGTGCATGTGGTTCGGGGGACGCTGGAGCAGCCGCCCTTTCGGCGCGGATTCGACGCGGCATTCAGTATCGGCGTTATTCATCACCTCGACGAGCCGTGGTCCGGGATTGCCGGGCTGCTCGGTTGCATCGCGCCGGGCGGACGGGCGGCGATCTGGACCTATGCCAGGGAGGGCAACGGGACGTACCTCGCGCTGGCGCGGATCCTGCGACGGATCACGCCCGGAATCCCGGAGCCGCTGCTTGCGTCGCTGTCGTGGGCGATGACGATTCCGTTGTATGCACACGCCCGGTCGACCAACCGGCTGCTGGCGGCGGCGGGTGTGCCCTTTCCGTTGCGGGACTACATTGCGATGTTGGGGCGGCTGGAGTTCCGGGACTTGTGGAACGTCGTGTACGATCAGTTGGCGCCTCGGATTGCACACTTTCCAACGGGGCGGGAACTACGCGGGTGGATCGAGCGGGCGGGCGGGCGTATAGATTCGCTGACGCTTCGGACGCAGAATAGCTGGTGCGCCGGCATCGTGGCCGATCGCAGTAGTGAATCATTATTTGACTCGTCGGGGGCACGTGCCGCCAAGGCGCGACGATCAATCGCTCTCGCGGGCTGACCGGTCGGGACCGGCGTTTGGCGGGACCGGTTCGATGAAGAATTGCAATTGGGCGTGCCCGTCGATCTCGAAGTACTCGATGCGAATGTCGTGGTCGCCCTCGCCGACATCAACCTCGGCGGTGTCTTCGGTAGGACCGTGCCAGGTCCAGTCGTCGATGATTCGCTCGCCGTCGAAATAGACGCGGACGCCGTCGTCCGAGACCGTCTTGAAGACCCATCTCCCGACGGGAAGTTGCATTCGGGTGGTGGCGACGGCGGCGAAGTAGTCGCCGGGCAGGCCTTCCCCCGGACCGCGACCGCCCCAGACAAAATCGATACCGTCGGTTTGCTCTGTGCGAATGGGCGGCGCGGACGTGACCTTGGTCCACGCGTCGGCGCCGCTACGCGGATCCGTTTCCTGGGTCCACTCGAAGTAGCGTACCTTCCAATCCGCGCCGAGCAGCATGCCGTGGACTTCCGCCACCTCTGAGCCGATGCCGACGCGAACACGGAAGTGACCGGCGATCTCCCCTTCTGGGCCGCGGGCGATCTTGATGACCGCCGGGGCCCGTCCGGTCGGCGGCGAGACCCGAACGTTTCCTTCGACGACTCGGGCGCGGTACGGCACGTCGTCGCCCAGCACCAGCACCGACACGTTTGTCCAGGCGTTGACATGTTCCGGGTAGCAGCGGGCAGGGCTATTGCGATCGTACGGCCCCCAGTCGTCGACAAAAATAGTTTCGAGTCCGCCCCGGCGTTGACCGAGCGGACGCCGATCTCGGTACCCGGCGCATTGCGGCTTCCGGCACGCGTCGAATTCGAAATCGAATCGCGATGCCGGCAGCCCGGTCGCGCGAACCGCGGAGTACTCCATGCAGATGCGACATTCGTAGCAAGAAGGCGGTTGCCGGCCCGCGCCCGGCGGTTCGCCCCGATTGACGTCGCCGTCCGCCTGTGGATCGACCTGCCCCGTTGCGGGCTCGTCGATCAAGCGGTGGCCGGTACGGTTCGCCACCGTTGCCCCGTTCAAGACGTTGTTCTTATATTCACCGAGCGTTGTACCTCCTTCCGCCACGAGGAACGAGTCGCAGTCTTCGAAGGTATTGTTATGGATCGAGAGATTCGTGCTGCTCGCGGCCCGTATTGCGGTCCTGAACTCGTCGAAGCGGTTGCTCTCGATAACCTCCGAGTCGGACAGTCCGCCGTATCGTTCGCCGAAGGGCGAAGCCAGGAGGTCGACGTCGTCGTCCCACCAGAGATTCACCCCGAGGCCGCACTGGCTGAAGTGGTTGTTCGCAATTCGATTGTGTTCACCGTGCTCGATCGAGACGCCGTTGTCGCAATACGAGAATGCGTTCCAGGAAATGACGGAATTGCGGGAGTATCCGGCCCAGATGCCGTGCCTGCATCCGACCAGGGTGTTCGCGATGAAGGCGTTTTGATTGGAAAACGTCGCCTCGATTCCATTGGCGACGGCGTAGGAAAAGTCATTGCGAAACACGATGTTTCGATTGCAACCGCCCTCGCCGGTCTTCTTGACGGTTTCGTTGCCCGCGTACAGAAAAAAACCGTCGCCGCCGTGAGTGGCGCTGTTGAATGCGAAGAGGTTGTCGCTGCACTGCTCGTAGACCAGGATGCCGGTCGAGTCCTGGCCGCGGGCGTAGATGCCGTGGCTGTAGCCGCGGACGCAGTAGTCAAAACTGTTTCCCAAGACGCGGCAGAAGTTGGAGCGCCACAGGGCGAGCCCCCAGCCGGACATGTAGGACATGTCGTTCTGCCGAACGAGTGCGCCGTCCGAATCGACCACGCAGATTCCGTTCTGACCGTTGCGGGCCCGATTACAAAGGATCCTGGCGTCGTCGCACCGTAGCAGGTAAATGCCGGCCCCGTACCGAAGCCACTGGTTGTCGTCGTTCTCGTGGCCGTAGAGCCAGTCTTTCAGGTTCTCGCGATCGGGCGTGCTCTCCAGGCGCTGGCGATAGTTGTTGGAAACGTCGCAGTGTTCGATCGTCAATCCGGGGGCGTTCTCGGCATAGATGCCGACCTTGAAGCCGCGGATGACCCCGTTCTTGATCGTGACGTTCCTGGCGTTTCTAACGACGATGCCGCGACCGACGAATTCGTCCGGACGCGTCTTTGACTGCCCACCCCACATTTCCGCGCCCCCCAGATCGAGAACCACGTTATCGGTTTCGATGACGAGCCCACCCTCGTCGGTCGCATTCGATACAAACAGGTTTCGCCACGAGTAGGTCCGGTCCCGCGTGATCCTCTCGGAGGCGGTGATACCAATGTCGGAACCCTTCACCGCCGGGCCCGGCCGGGACGTGCAGCCGGTCGCCAAAACAACGAGTAGCGCGATCGAGCCCGCCGGAAACCGCCGGATCCGAGCGTTCGGGCCCCGGCAAATCATGATTCCGTCCGGCCGTCGAGTTCGTCGAGCAGGGCGACGGCCCGGCGGAGGTGGGGGATGAATATGGAGCCGCCCACGATGAGGCCGACGTTGAAAATCTCCATGAGTTGCTCGGCGGTAGCCCCGAGTTCGCGGCAGCGGATGACGTGATAGGCGATGCAGTCGTCGCAGCGGAGCACCATCGACGCGGAGAGCCCGGCGAATTCCTTGGAGAGCGCGTCCACGGCGCCGGGCTCGTAGGCCCTGCCGTCCAGGGTGAAGAAGCGATTGATGTTGAGGTTGCCGGCCTCGCGTATCCGTTCGTTCATCTTTTCGCGAAACTCGCGAAACTCGGCCAGGCGCGAGGTC